>CAYUBX010000008.1:1835-16644 GCA_964443165.1 uncultured Acidimicrobiales bacterium | reverse complement strand
GGTCGGTGAGGCTCACCTCGGGGCGGGGTCCGACGTGGGAGATCACCTCAGCGGCCGCGATGGACCCGAGGCGGCCGCACACGTCGAGGTCGAGATCTCGAGCAAGACCGAACAGCACTCCGGAGGCGTAGAGATCCCCCGCCCCGGTGGCGTCGACCACCGACTCGACGGGTTCGGCGGCGATGGGGACGCGATCCGAGCCGTTGACGAGGACGGAGCCGTCGGCCGACATCGTGACCGCTGATAGCTCCACCCGGCCGCTGACCAGCTGGATCGCCCGCTCGAGATCGTCGACTTCGAACAGCGACATCAGCTCGTGGTGGTTGGCGAAGAGCACATCGACGTGATCGTCGATCAGGTCGAGGAAGGACTGACGGTGGCGCTCCACGCAGAACGGATCGGAGAGGGTGAGGGCGACCCGGCTGCCGTCGGACACGGCAGCAGCGGCCTCGCGCATCGCGGTCTTGGCCTCGGGCGGATCCCAGAGGTACCCCTCAAGAAAGACGATTCGACCACGGCGGATCAACTCCATGTCGACATCGCCCGGTGTCAACCCGTTGGAGGCGCCGAGGAAGGTGTTGAGCGTGCGCTCGCCGTCCGGGGTGATGAACACCACACACCGGCCGGTCGGGTCGTCCTCCGGCGCTCGCGGCGTGGTGTATTCGATTCCCAGCTCGGCCATGTCGTGGGCGAAGGTGTCGCCGAGGTCGTCGTCGGCCACCCTGCCCACGTATCCGCTGGTCCCGCCGAGCGAGCCGACCCCGATCACCGTGTTGGCCGCCGAACCGCCGGACATCGTGGTGTGCTCCGCCGCAAGCCGATAGAGCTCCGCCGAGCGATCGCCGTCGACGAGGGTCATCGCTCCCTTGGTGACGCCGATGCTGTCGATAAAGACGTCATCTTGGTGAGACAGCACATCGACGAGCGCGTTGCCAATTCCCACGACGTCGAGCGGGTTGCCCATGTTCGGTTCCTTCCGCCGGACCCTCGGCAGGGTAGCGAGCCCGCATCAGGCGGTGGTGCTGGAGGCCGCCGGTAGTGTCACCCGGGATGAGCGACAACCCCTACCGCCTGCCCCGCACGACTCGGCCGGTTCACTACGCCCTCGAACTCGAACCCGACCTCTCGAGCGCGACCTTCCACGGCACCGTCGCGATCGACATCGAGGTGCTCGAGCCCACTGCCACGGTCGTGCTCAACGGGGTCGAACTGGACGTGCTGGGAGCATCGGCCGATCAGGGAACGGCGGTCGAAGCGACGGCGATCCAACTCGACGAGGACACCGAGCGCATCACCCTCCGGTTGGCCGTGCCACTGGCCCCCGGGCCAGCACGCCTCCGACTCCGCTTCGACGGTGTCCTCAACGACAAGCTGCGCGGCTTCTACCGCTCGACATACGCCGACGACGACGGCGTCGAGCACACGATCGCGACCACACAGTTCGAGTCGACGAACGCCAGGCGAGCGTTCCCCTGCTACGACGAACCCGACCTCAAGGCGACCTTCGGGGTCACGCTGATCGTCGACAGCGACCTGATGGCCCTCAGCTGCGGCGAACTCGTCGACTCGACGCCACTCCCCGACGGCCGCCGGCGCGACCGCTTCGCCGACACGATGGTCATGTCCACCTACCTCGTCGCGTTCATCGTCGGTGAGCTCGAGGCGACGGATCCCGTCGACGTAGACGGCGTTCCGCTCCGGATCGTGCACGTGCCGGGCAAGGGCGACCTCACGGCGTTCGGGCTCGAGGCAGGCGAGTTCAGCCTCCGGTGGCTCGTGGACTACTACGGCATCCCGTATCCGGCCGGAAAGCTCGACCTCGTCGCGGTCCCCGATTTCGCGTTCGGGGCGATGGAGAACCTCGGCTGCGTCACCTTCCGGGAGACGCTGCTGCTGGCCGATCCCGACCGGACGACGCAGGGCGAACTGACCCGGATCATCGATGTCATCGCCCACGAGATCGCGCACATGTGGTTCGGCAACCTCGTGACCATGGACTGGTGGAACGGGATCTGGCTCAAGGAGGCGTTCGCCACGTTCATGCAGGTCGCCACGACGGACGCCTTCCGGCCTGCGTGGCGTCGCTGGGACAGTTTCAGCCTCGAACGTGGAGCCGCGTTCGACACGGATGCGCTCCACAGCACCCGGCCGATCGAGTACGAGGTGATCTCCCCCGATGATGCGGAGGGCATGTACGACATCCTGACCTACGAGAAGGGTGCCGCCGTCGTCCGGATGCTGGAGCAGTACTTGGGCGAGGACGAGTTCCGCCGGGGCGTCACCCACTACCTCCAGCGACACAGCTACGAGAACACCACCACGACCGACCTGTGGGACAGCCTCGAAGAGGCCACCGGTTCACCCGTGAGGGCGGCGATGGACACCTGGATCTTCCAGGGCGGACATCCCCTGCTGGTGGTGGACGCCACCGACGACGGAGTGCGCGTCAGCCAGCATCGCTTCGAGTACCGCGACCGCGGGGACGACACCCAGTGGCATGTCCCCGTGATCCTGCGGGCCTCGGTTGCCGGGTCCGAACGCTCCGAACGGCTTCTGCTCACCGACGACGCGGCGAGCGTCGACCTCGGCGGACGCCCGGACTGGGTCGTGGTGAACGCGGGCGGGCACGGCTTCTACCGCGTGCGCTACAGCGGTGGCCTCCTCGCCGCTCTCTCCGAGCGAGCTCTCGATGTGCTCACCCCCGCGGAGCGCTACGGCCTGGTCGACGACGTCTACGCATCGGTGATCGCAGGCGAAGCGGACGCGGACGACTTCGTCTCGCTCGTCACCGAGCTCGGCGCCGAGACCGATCTCGGGGTCTGGCAGCGCATGATCGGGGGCCTCACCCAACTCCACGCCATCGCAGACGATGACGGACGCGCCCGGCTGAAGACGCTCGTCCGCGATCTCTCGACGACCGCGTTGGGGATCCTGGGCTATGAGGCGGTCGACGGCGAACCCGATCTCGACCGCGAGCTGCGCGCCACCCTCTTCGGCGCCGCAGGTGGGATCGGCGAAGACGAGTCCGTCCGTGAGCGGGCACGAGAGCTCTTCGACGCCGAGAACCGCGGCGATGCCGTCGAACCCAACCTGGCTGCAGCCGCGGTTCGGGTGGTCGGCGCGGCCGGCGATGAATCCACCTACGAGGAGGTCGTGGAGCTCTACCGCTCTGCCGACACACCTCAGTCCGAGGTGCGATATCTCGGTGCACTGCTCCAGTTCGACGATCTCGCGCTCTTCGAGCGAAGCCTGGACCTCTTCGTCGAGGAGGTACGCACCCAGAACGCGCCGTTCCTCCTCGCCCAGGCGATGACCCACCTCGACCACGGTCCGGTCGCATGGCAGCTGATCCGGGAGAAGTGGGCCAATCTCAACGAGCGGTTCCCGCAGAACTCCATCCCCCGGATGGTCAGCGGCGTGCGTGCTCTCTCGACGCCCGAACTCGCGGCCGATGTAGAGGGCTTCTTCGCCGAACACCAGGTCCCGCAGGGAGCCCTGACCGTGGCGCAGCACCTCGAGAAGCTCCAGGTCAACGTGGCGCTCCGCGAACGGGAGGGCACCCGCCTCTCCTAGCGCGCGACAATCCCCAGAAGAGCGAGGCCCCCGGGCCGAAGGATGATTGCGGCGAGAACAATGCGAATGGGAACGATGCTGTCGATGCCGGGCGATCCCGTCGGTCCGGCCGGTCTGGTCGAGCGGGCGGCCGCGCTGGAGGAGGCGGGGTTCGCGTCGGCGTGGCTGCCCCAGGTGGGAACCGTCGATGCGTTGATGGCGCTGGCGATGGCCAGTGGAGTCACCTCCAGCATCGAGCTCGGAACTGCGGTGGTACCTACCTACCCCCGGCACCCCACTGTGCTCGCGGAGCAGGCGCTCACCGCGCAGGCGGCGACGGACGGGCGGATCGCCCTCGGCGTGGGCCTCAGCCACAAGTTCCTGATCGAGAACAGCCTCGGCCTCGACTACTCGCGCCCGATTCCTCACACGCGGGAGTACCTCACGGTCCTCAACGGGCTCCTCGCCGGCGAGGTAGTGCAGCACGAGGGCGAGGAGTACAACGTGAAGTCACAGATCACCGTCACGGGCGGGACCGCTCCGCCGGTGCTGGTGGCCGCGCTCGGTCCAGCGATGCTTCGCCTCTGCGGGCGCCTCTCGGACGGAACCATCACCTGGATGGGAGGCCTCGACTACCTGCGCGAGACGGCGATTCCGACGATGTCCGCCGCTGCCGAGGCAGCCGAACGCCCTGCGCCGCGCTTCGTCGCGATGGTGCCGGTGCTGCTGTCGGACGACGCCGACGCAGGCCGCGAGGCGGTGAACGAGTCGTTCCAGATGTACGGGCAGATCCCGTCCTACCGTGCGACGCTCGACCGGGGCGGCGCCGAGTTCCCCGCAGACGTCGCGGTGGTCGGCGACGACGACGCTATTCGCGCCGGCGTCGCGGCCTACGCGGAGGTCGGCGTCACGGATTTCGCGGCCGTCATCCCGCGCGACCAGCCGACGACGGAGGCCACCCTCGAACTCCTCGCCGACCTGACCTGAGCCCGCACCGACCTCGCAGTGAAGCCATCCGCAGAGGAGTCAGGCCCACCAGGGCCGAACAACCGTCGCGGCAACAAAACAGGATCGGCCCCCGCCGGGGGAAGCGGGGGCCGATACCTCGCAAGCTCCCAGAGCGGACCTCCGACGAGGAGGGGTACCGTCGGTCCGCCATCCCTGAGACCGTCCTGGAGACACCTGGAAGGCAGGGTCGGGCGCGTGCGTTGGTATTCAGGTCGGCGCGCGGCGCGGGGATTTGAGCACTCCGCTGCAGTTCTTCGCGGGGCGGGTGCCACACTGAGGCGGTGTTCGGACGACCGCCGCGACGCCAGTTGGGGCCCCGTTATGACCTGTGGGCGTCGATCATCGCGTTCATCGCGGCGGGTGCGGTCTTCATCGCTGTGGCGATGTGGTCACTGTCGCTGATCGACTGACGCGCGCACCTGTTCGCGCTGACGAAACACGCCGGCCACACGGTGCGCCCAGGCTGGTCACATGACCGAGTGGGTGATGAGGATTTGGCTTCCGGGTCGTCCGGGCAGTCTGGCGTCGGGGGCGCGGGTGGCGGGCGTGTGCGACGGCGGGTTGATGGTCGGACGTTCGATGCCCGATCTGTCGATGGCGGAGGTGGAGGACGTACCGGGGTGGGCGGCCGTCGCCGCGCTGCTCGGCCGCGACCGCGCATCTCGCGGGTCACGACGCGATCGCGCAACAGGCTGAGCCGGGCGTTGGCGGCCTTGCCGTTGAGCTTTCGGACGCCGACCGCGTGTCCGTGAGGACAGGTAATGACACCGCTCGGCTCGAGCTTCGCCTTCCAGCGGCTGGCGGGGTGGAGCTCGATCGTGGCTCGGCCGTCGGGATCGACGATCTCGGCGTAGGTGGTCTCGCCCACGTTCTCGGTGGTGCTCATCGGTTCGGCATCCACCGGCCACATGAGAGCGGTGTCGCATTCGACACATGCGAAGAGGATGCGGCGCGCCATGTCTCTCCATCGGCCCGCGGGGCCGATGGCTGAGGCGAATGGACGAATTGTCAGGTCGATGCTGGTTCGAACGGGGCTCCGGTGTCGGATCGCTCCTGATCCCACCACTTCACCATCATGACGGCGATGGTTCCCCAGACGATCGGGATGCCACCGAGTTTCATGATCAGGCCGGCCATCTGCTGGTCGGTGTCTGCCGCGAGCCCGTGGACCCGTGGAGCGAGTTCGTAGGTCGCGTAGAGCGGGAAGCTGGCGAAGGTGAGGAATCCGGCGGGGACCGCAGGCACGATTCCCATCGCCAGGAAGAGGTAGGTCATCTTCCCCGGATAGCTGGCCATCCGCTGCTCGGGAAGCGGCGAGATGACGGGGAGCCACACGATCAGGCCCATGAGGAGCCACACCACGTCCATCGCAAAGGAGCCGAACTGGTTGGCTCGCAATGTGTCGACGGTCCAGGGGGCGTGGGTGAAGATGAGGAGCAGGTTGAACGTGACACCTGCGGTGACGGGGCGGGCCAGCCGACAGGTGATCCGATAGATCCGGAGCCGTCCGACGATCGCGCGGCCCATCCACTCAGGGATGCCGAGAAGGATCAGCGGTGCCGAGATGGAGACGTAGATCATGAACTGGGCCATGTGTGCCCAGGCGACGTAGCTGGCGCCGAGCAGGCCGAGAGGCCAGTCGGTGGCCAGCCAGAAGGTCAGGACGCCCGCGAGGTAGAGCCATGTGTCGCGGCGACGCTCGGGGTTGGGTCCCTGCCGCCGCGACTGGGCGACGAGGTAGGGCACCACGAGAGCGGCGACAGCGAGCCAGATCCCCGGGTAGGCGCGGAACTTCCAGGACCACGGCACTTCGAGGGTGGAGCACCAGAACCTCACGGAAGCGACCTCGGGGCTCGGTGAGCGGACGCGAAGAAGCTAGCTGTCGCAGGGGCGCTCAGACGAGTCATCACGCAGCACCTTCCACCATGGCGGCGAGGAGGGGGAGGTCGTGGTCCCAACTGCTCTGACGTGTCGGGTGCGGGTACTGCGTGTAGCCCCATCCATCAGGGGCGAAGGCGAACACCCGCCCGTCGTGGCCCATGGTGTAGTTCTCGTCGTCGCTCTCCCGAACGGCGACGATGCTGCCAAGCGCCTTCTGCGCAGCGACCAGCTCCTCCTCGGTTCCGGTGAGCCCCACGAAGTCGCGGGAGAACTGATCGAGATAGCTCCGGATCACCTCCGGCGTGTCACGTGCCGGGTCGGTGGTGATGAAGACCACCTGCACGTTGACGGGGGCACCGGGACGATCCAGCGCAGCCTTCAGCTGGGCGAGATGGATCGGGCAGATGTCGGGGCAGTTGGTGTAGCCGAAGTAGACGAGCCGCACGCTTGCTTCGGTGTCGGCGACGAGGTCGAAGGGTCTGCCCTCGGTGTCGGACAGCACGACAGATGGGAGCCGTTCGGGGTCGTCGACCTCCAGGCCCTCGAATCCCCCGTCCGAGGAGCTTCCCCCACACGCGAGCAGCGTGAGGGCGAGCGCGACGAGACAGCCGCGGACGGGGGACCACATAGCACCCGAATCTACCGAGGGCACCGCGGTTCGCAGCAGCGACCGTTGTGGACCCGACAGGCCGACGGCCGGCTACACCGAGATGTCGAAGAGATCCCGGGCGTTGCCACCCAGAAAAGCCGCCCGCTGATCGTCGGGGATCCCTCCCGCGTTCTGATCGAGATCGAGGATGTACCCCGGGGTGTGGTCGGGATGCGGGAAGTCGGATGCCCACAGGAACCGGTCACCGAAGCGTTCGACCAGATGTGGAATCGACTTCTCGTCGGGATCGCACGAGACCCACACCCGCTCGCGGAGGTAGTCGCTGGGACGATCCTGCAGCTTCACCGTGGCCCCGATGCCCGTGTGTTCGAACACCGCGTCCATTCGATCCATGAAGTACGGGAGCCACGAGCCGCCGGATTCAAGCACGAGGACCTTCAGGTCCGGAAAGCGGTCGAACACGGTGAAGTCGTAGAGAGCGGTGAACTGCTGGCGGACGCCGTCACTGGCGGTGACCATGGGCAGCAGGCGGAGCTGCCGCACGCTTTCCCACTTGCCCATCCGGTCGCCTTTGACCGAGAACGGTTCGAAGGTCGGGTGGATGGCGAAGGGAATGCCGAGGTCCTGGCAGGTGGCGAAGATGATGTCGTGGTCGGGATGCCCAAACGGCTTGCGGTCGTGGGTGAACGGTGCGACGAAGCAGCCCTTCGCACCAGCCGCAACGGCGCGCTCGATCTCCCGCGCCGACGCCTCGGGGAAGCTCATCGACACGTGCGCTGACGCGACGAGCCGTCCGCCCGAGTCGCTGCACCACTCGGTCACCCAGCGGTTGTAGGCCTCGAGGTGAGCCATCGTGAGGTCCTCGTCGGGTACCTCCATCTCCCAGAGCAGACCGATCGTCGTGTAGATCACGGCCGCGTCGATGTTCTCCGCATCGAGGACGGCGAGACGTTCGGCCACGTCCTGCGTCCCGTAGGGCGCCATCGTGTCGTAGTCCTTCTCGGGGTCGAGTTGGATCGAGCGCAGGTCGGGAGCGCCCATGGCCCCGAGGGTCGAGAGCGACCCACGCCCCGACAGATACGGCCGCTTGCCGTCGATCACCATCTGCTCGAGCCCGTTCTCGTCGAGCTCGACATGGAGGGCCCGATCGCGGAACTTCGGGTCGATGTACTCGAGCCACAGGTCCTTCGGTTCGAGGATGTGACCGTCGGCATCCACTCCCCCGCTGAACTTCGAGGCGTGGACCTCGTGCATCTCCGTGATCGCCATGGCATCCCCTCTCGACGGACCAGATCGTATTCGAGCCACCCCCGAACCGCCCGAAGACGACTCAGGACTCGGGCGGGAGCACCATAACGGTGAAGACCGCGGGAGCCGCCGGGCTTCGCCGCTGCCCGCGTCCGCGTGGCACCGCCCGACCGTCGATCGTGACCGACGCGGCCTCGGGCCGGGCTCGCAAGAAGAGCGACATCAACAGCCCCCCGGCGATCACGGACAACGCCACGGCCCGCGAGGCGCCGAACACCTCGGCCAACTCGCCGAGCACGAACATCCCGATGGGCAGGACGCCGATCGCGCTGCTGAGCAGGCCCAGCGCGCGGCCGCGGCGTTCCGCGCTGACCGAATCCATGACGAGGACGCCCTGCGTCGCGGCGAACAGTCCCATCCCGCACGCCGCGATCAAAAGCGCAGCAGCCGTCATCGCATACACGGGCGCGACCGCGAACGTGAACATGAAGACCATCGCCAGATAGGCGCCCCCGACGTAGGCGCGTCCCCGTCCGTATGGCTTGAAATACGCGATGCCGAACGAGCCGATGAACATCCCGAAACCCAACATCGAGGCGAGGAGCCCCAACAGCGCCGGACCCACGTCGAACTTGCCGCCGACGACCTGGATGAGCGGGGAAGACGAGAAGAAGAAGAAGTTCACGCAGGAAGTGACACCGAGGATGCTGAGCAGGGTCTTCTCGGACCGAAGCATCCTGAATCCGTCGATCACCGCCTCCAGACCGCTCCCGGTCGGCGCCTGCTGCCGCTGGATCGGTGGAACCGCCAGGAAGAGCGCGAGCGCCACGCACTGCAGACCGCCCATGACGACGAGCGCCCAGCCGATGCCGGCAGTTTGGATGAGCGATCCGCCGGCGAGCGCGCCGACAGCCAGTGCGAGAGATGTTCCCGTCGACTCGAGAGCCATGGCGTTGTCGATGCGGTCGGCACCGACGAGGTCGTAGACCATTGCCCGTCGACTCGTCATGTCGACGACCCACCCGACCCCGGCGACGAACAGCACCGGGTAGATCATCCACACCGCGAGACGGCCGTCGAAGTCCATCCACGCCAGGAGCCACACAGCGGGGATGACGATCAGGAACTGGACCGTGACGACCCGGCGGCGGTCGAAGTGGTCGGAGATCCAGCCGCCGACGATCCAGTTCCTAATCGGCGATGAACGGACCCACGAACGAGATGCCCCAACGAGACAGCCCCCACGTCAGCCCCGAGGCCCAGATGGCAGGAAAATGCCGGGCGCTCAGGGCGGCGAACGTGCCGCCGGAGTTGGAGGCGGAGGCCAGAGCGCATCCCCCCTTCGAGACGGCGGCTCGCGAATCAGGGCGAGAGTACCGCCAATCGATCACCGATTCCCCGGGAGGGTCGGCGGCCGCGGTCCCACTCCTCAGCCTGGTCATTCGGTTCACTGGGGGAATCGACGAAGAACCCGACGACGACTTCGACATCGACCGGCTGAGCGTCTGCTCCTACTGGAGGTGCGAGATGCTCTTCGAGCGCAAGACCGCGAATCAGCGTTACTGCCGCAAGGCGTGCCGCAGCCGGCAGAACAAGTGGCAGCGGGCACAAGAGCGCCGCCGAGCACGGATGGCCGCGGGCTCTCCACGCTGACGACCCACGGCGCCGAGGCTCCCGAACCTACGTCTCGTCCGCTCCAGCGACGATCGCTTGGATGTTCGCTCGGAGGCGGGGGGCGATGGCGGCGAACAGGCCGCCTCGGGGATCCGAGGCGCGCCAGACGAGGGCGATGTTGCGACCCGGGGCCGGAGCGACGAATCGACGGGTCCGGATGCCGCTGCCCGAGCGAGCCTCGACGCTCTCCGCACACGCGGGCAGAAGCGTCGCGCCCATGCCGCTCGCCACCATCTGAACCAAGGTGGCGATGCTGCTCGCCTTCACCTCGCTGTGCTCGGCCCGACCGGCGATCTCGCACGCCTGAAGAGCGTGGTCGCGCAAACAATGCCCTTCAGGCAGCAGAAGGAGTCGAAGATCCGCGAGCACATCGAGCGGGAGCGACCCGTCACCAGCGGCGAGCGGGTGATCTTCGGGGACGGCGAGCTGGAAGGGTTCGGTCCCGAGGACTTCCACGTGGAGGCGGCCGGTGTCGTAGGGAGTGGCGAGCACGCCGAGGTCGAGCTCACCCGTGTCCATCGCGGTAAGGAGAGCCTTCGACTGCAGCTCCTCGATCACGATGTGGGCGTCGGGCCATTCCGAGCGCAGAGGTTCGAGAATCGACGGCAGCACATAGGGGGCAAGCGTCGGGATGGCTGCGATCCGAAGCTCCCCCATCGCCACGTGGCGGTGGGCCTCGGCGACGAGTTCGAGTTCGGCGACGGCTCGAAGTATCTCGTGGGCGCGGGTGACCACGTCAGCGCCCGCCGAGGTCAACAACGTCCCCGTCGTGGTCCGCTCGAACAGTTCGACACCGAGACGCGACTCCAGCTCCCGAATCTGTGCGCTGAGGGCCGGCTGGGTCACGTTGACCTGGTCGGCGGCGTCCCCGAAGTGCAGGTGCTCGGCGAGCGCAACGGCGTATTCGAGCTGGCGCAGCGAGGGGGTGCTCATGTTTCGTTTTCCATAACTTCAACCTATCGAAACATCAACAGCAATTACTTTGCCTACTTGCCCACAACGTCGCAGACTCGAACCCACATGGCAACGCCAGCCACGAGGAGAACAATGTCCGAAGAAAAGTGCCCCGTCCTCCACCACGACCACTCGGCACGCGGCAGCGCGGCGAACCAGCACTGGTGGCCCAATCAGCTCAACCTCAACATCCTCCACCAAGGCTCGCCGCAGTCCGACCCCATGGATGACGACTTCGACTACGCGGCCGAGTTCGCCACGCTCGACTACGAGGGCCTCAAGGCGGACCTGGACGCCCTGATGACCGACTCCCAGGACTGGTGGCCCGCAGACTATGGCCACTACGGCCCCTTCTTCATTCGCATGGCGTGGCACGCCGCAGGCACGTACCGCACCCACGACGGTCGCGGTGGCGGTGCGACGGGCACCCAGCGGTTTGCGCCGCTCAACAGCTGGCCGGACAACGGCAACCTCGACAAGGCGCGAGCTCTGCTCGAGCCCATCAAGAAGAAATACGGCCGCAAGATCTCGTGGGCCGACCTGCTGATCCTCGCAGGCAACGTGGCCCTCGAGTCGATGGGCTTCGAGACCTTCGGATTCGCCGGCGGCCGTCCAGACGTCTGGGCTCCCGAAGAAGACATCTACTGGGGACCCGAGACGGTCTGGCTCGACGACGAGCGCTACAGCGGCGACCGGGAGCTCATGGAGCCGCTCGGTGCCGTCCAGATGGGGCTCATCTACGTGAACCCCGAGGGCCCCAACGCGAACCCCGATCCCGTCGCGTCGGGACGCGACGTACGATAGACCTTCCGCCGGATGGCGATGAACGACGAGGAGACCGTCGCGCTCGTCGCCGGCGGCCACGCATTCGGCAAGATGCACGGCGCGGGTCCCGAAGACCTCGTCGGCGCCGAACCCGAGGGCGCCCCGATGGAACAACAACTCCTCGGATGGAAGAACGAGTTCGAGTCGGGTATGGGCGTGCACACGACCACCTCGGGCTTCGAGGGTGCGTGGAACTCGACGCCGACCCAGTGGGACAACAACTACCTCGAGACCCTGATGGACAACGAGTGGGAGCTCACCGAGAGCCCCGCTGGTCACAAGCAGTGGACCGCACCAGGTCTCGCAGGGACAGTCCCCGACGCGCATGACCCGTCGATGACCCACGCGCCGATGATGTCCACCGCCGACATGTCGCTGAAGATGGACCCCGTCTACAACGAGATCAGCCAGCGATTCCGGGACGACCGTTCGCAGCTCGACGACGCCTTCGCTCGGGCCTGGTTCAAGCTCACCCACCGCGACATGGGACCCAAGGTCCGCTACCTCGGTCCGGAGGTGCCCGCCAAAGAACTCATCTGGCAGGACCCGGTTCCCGCCGGAAGCGAGCTCTCCGCCGACCAGGTCGCTGCGGTGAAGGCCGCCGTGTTGGCCACCGGGCTGAGCATCTCGGAGCTGGTCGGCGCCGCGTGGGCGTCCGCCTCGACGTACCGCGGATCAGACATGCGCGGTGGCGCAAACGGCGGACGCATCCGCCTGTCGCCTCAGGACGACTGGGAGGCCAACCGTCCGGACGAGCTCCGACGCGTGCTGGCCGCCCTCGAGGCTGTCCAGGGCAGCCTCGACTTCGAGGTGTCGATGGCCGACCTCGTGATCCTCGGTGGCGCAGCCGCCGTCGAGGCTGGAGCGCAGGCCGGTGGCATCGACGTCACTGTCGACGTCACAACCGGTCGGGGCGACGCGACCCAAGACCAGACCGACGAGGAGAGCTTCGCTTGGCTCGAGCCCCGCTGGGACGGCTTCCGCAACTACCTCGGCAAGGGAAACGCCCACGTCGCGGAGCACCTGCTCGTCGACAAGGCGCAGCTCCTTGGCCTCGGAGCGCCGGAGATGGCCGTGCTCGTCGCAGGCCTCCGTGTGCTCGGCGTCACCACCAACGGTCACGGCGTTCTGACCGATCGGGTCGGAACCCTCAGCAACGACTTCTTCGTCAACCTGATGGACCTCGAGACGGAGTGGACCGCGTCGGCCTCGACGGAAGGTGTGTTCGACGGGACCGACCGGACCAGTGGCGCGGTGAAGTGGACGGCCACCCGCAACGACCTGGTGTTCGGCTCCAACTCGATCCTGCGGGCGATCTCCGACGTCTACGCAGCGGACGACGCAGGTGAGAAGTTCGTGCGGGACTTCGTCAGCGCCTGGGTGAAGGTGATGGACGCCGACCGCTTCGATCTCGCCTGAGCAGTTGGGTGTCTCGGGGGGCGGTTCTGCGGAACCGCCCTCCTGCGCCGACACAGCCGCTTCAGCCGGAGACGGCGCTCACCGGGCCGGCGACGTCGTGAGTCTTGTGGAGGTGAGGGGAATTGAACCCCTGGCCTCTTCGATGCGACCGAAGCGCTCTACCAACTGAGCTACACCCCCGAAGGGACCACTGAATATACCCGCCGATCCTTCGAGCACCGAACGCGCCCGAAGCGGTCGAACCAGGTCAGTTCGCCCGGCGACGACGCTGGCGGGGCGACTCCGCCTCGGCGACGTTGCGGGGCAGGTAGTGCACCTTCGCCATCCCCTCGGCCCCGGCGCGGCGCCGCAGCACCACAACGTAGGCGTAGAGCCCGAGGACCGCATCGACGCCGATGTGCACGATGCCCACGGTGGCGATCCCGCTGACGAGCCAGCCGACCAGGCTGATTACCGCGACGATCGACAGCAGCACGATGATGTCGCGCCGCCGGGTCGCCGCTTCGCCCGCATCCTGAGGCACGGTGCTCCGCGGCCGCTGGTGGTTGCTGAATCGATCGGTCACCCGCAGGCGGGCACCCGGGGGGCTGTCGACCGAGCGGCTGGGCGCATCACGCCCGAGCACGTCGAGCTGGTGGTGGAAGGTGTCGATGGTGGTCGGTCGGCCGGATCGTTCACGCCAGGCGCGCACCCAGCCGGGAACAAGAAGGACCGCCCACATGACCCCCAGTCCGATGAGCACAACCGGCGTCACGACATCACCACCGTACCGTCCGATGGAGTCAGTTCGTGGTTCACGTCAGTGTCCTCGACAACCTCTGTCCGAATCGGTTCGTCCGAACCGTCTGCCCGCTGCCGCTCGCCAACACGCGACGGAACATCGCGTGAAAGGCGGGCGACAATCGGCGAAAGTATTGTCGCTCCTGGCAGCCAATGCAATGCGGTGAGCGGTGGCCAGATGTCGTTGCGCGTCAAACGCCCCGATCTCCAGGTTGTGGGCACCTCGAGGCTCCAGAAACGGGCGCTCACGCGCTCGGATCCGTCAATCTCCGGTGTCGAACTCCGACGGTCCGTCGAGTGCTCGGTCGCCGGCGAGGCGGCGGATGGCGTTGCCGGCGGATTCGTCACGGCGGTAGGTGCCGCTGCGGCCTCCGGTCTTCTCCCACAACGTCAGATCACCGATCACCATGGCCCGATCGGCGGACTTACACATGTCGTAGATGGTGAGGGCCGCGACCGAACACGCGGTCATCGCTTCCATCTCGACGCCCGTCCGGTCGATGGTCTCGACGTGGGCCTCGACCTCGACCCAGGCCTCATCGATGTGGAAGTTGATGAACACGGACCCCACGAGCAGCGGGTGGCAGAGAGGAATGAGGTCCGACGTGCGCTTGGATGCCTGGATCCCAGCGACCCGAGCCACCGCGAGGACGTCGCCCTTGGTGACGGCGCCGCGCGCGATCAACGACGTTGTCTCTGGCTCCATATAGATCCGGCAGCGCGCCACGGCCCGTCGGTGCGTGGTCTCCTTGGGCGTGACGTCGACCATGCGCGCCCGGCCGAGGGGGTCCAGGTGCGTGAGGTGGGGCTCAGTCATGGGCCCGAGAGTACCGCCAGAGATGTGGGGCTCAGCCGCCG
>CAYUBX010000008.1:0-1825 GCA_964443165.1 uncultured Acidimicrobiales bacterium | reverse complement strand
TTGGCTCATGGATCGTGCCGGCCGGATGAAGTGCACCTGGCCGATCGCGTGGCCCGCCCACTTGGTGCCGACGGCCGACTCGATCGCCGCGGCGATGTCATCGTCGGAGGCGTCACCGCGCAGGAGCGAGCGCATGTCGAACTCGTCGACAGCGAACAAGCAGGTCCTGAACTGGCCCTCGGCGGTGAGCCGGACACGGTCACAGTTGCCGCAGAACGGCTTGGTGACGCTGGCGATCACCCCGATCTCGCCCTGACCATCGAGGTAGCGGAACCGTTCGGCGGGCTCGTTGCCGCGAACCACCGGCTCCAGCGGAAAGGCCTCGTCGATCGCGGCGACGATCTCGTCGGCTGGAACCACGACCGAGTCGGACCACGCCCCGTCTGCGTCGAGCGGCATGAACTCGATGAACCGCACGCTCACGCCGGTCTCCCGGCCGAATCGGGCGAAATCAACGACCTCGTCGTCGTTGATGCCCCGCATCATGACGGCGTTGAGCTTCACGGGCTCGAGACCGGCGGCGAGAGCGGCATCGATGCCGTCGAGCACCCGGTCGAGCTCGTCGCGACGGGTGAGCTCGAGGAATCGGTTGCGGCGCAGTGAGTCGAGGCTGATGTTGATCCGCGACAACCCTGCGTCGGCGAGGGCCTGTGCGTGCATCCGCAGCGTGGCGCCGTTGGTGGTCAGCGCGACGTCGATGCCGAGGCCCGCGAGGCGTTCGACGAGCTTGGGCAGGTGGGCCCGGACGAGCGGCTCACCGCCGGTCAGACGAATGCCGTCGAAGCCGAACTGATCGACACAGATCTTCGCGAACCGCTCGATCTCCTCGAAGGAGAGGATGTCCTCGCGAGGCAGCCAGTTCATGCCCTCTACAGGCATGCAGTACTGACAACGGAAATTGCATCGATCGGTGACCGAGATGCGTAGATCGCGCACGACTCGGTCGAAGGGATCGACGAGATCACGCGCGGCCATGGCCAGATCGTAGCGGCGCAGGACCCGGTTTCCCCAGGCCAGCCGGTGCTGCAGTCAGTCCAGAACGAGCACGTCGAGCTCGTCGCCAGCGCTGTAGCCGTCGCCCTCTGGCACCACGGCCAGGGCGTTGGAGTTGGCCATCGCCCAGAGCATGTGGGAGCCCTGACCGCCCGCAGAACGCACGACGACGCGCCCGTCCTCGTGCGTCGCCATGACTCGAAGGAAGTGGGTCTTGCCGTCGGGGCGACGGCCCAGGTCCTCGCCCGCGATCGCCCGCGTCGTCGGCCGCGCCGGATCGGCGAAACCCATCATCGAGCGCAGGCCGGTTCGGGCGAACAGTTCGTAGGACACCATCGACGACACGGGGTTGCCGGGCAGGCCGAAGACGGGCACGTGTCCGACGGTGCCGAAAGCGAGCGGCTTAGCCGGCTTGATCGCGACCTGCATCCAGCGCATGTCGCCGATGCGGTCGAGAACAGCCTTGACGTAGTCGAAGTCGCCCATCGACACCCCTCCGGAGGTCACGATCGCGTCGCAAGACGCCACCCCCTCGGTGAGGGCCCTCTCGATGACGTCCTCGTCGTCGCGAGCGAGACCGAGGTCGACGGGCTCGACGTCGGTGCGTGCCAAGAGCGACAGGAGGGTCCGACGATTGGAGTCGCGGATCTGGCCGGGGGCGAGCGGGCTACCGTCGTCCACGAGTTCGTCACCGGTGGAGATCACTCCCACCCGGGGGCGCGGGTGCGCCTCGATCTCGGTGAATCCGAGGCTGCACAGCACGCCGAGATGTCCCGAGGTGAGGGCGGTGCCCGCCGGGAAGTCGGACGGGAAGGGGTTGGCCTCGGGATAC
>CAYUBX010000007.1:0-16918 GCA_964443165.1 uncultured Acidimicrobiales bacterium | reverse complement strand
CAGTTCGGCCTTGCGGGCATCGGGGTCCGCGGCCTGCTGCAGTTCGCGCCGGTTGAGAATCTCCACAGCACCCTGCGGACCCATCACCGCCAGCTCGGCACTCGGCCAGGCGAACGACACGTCGCAGCCCACGGACTTGGAGTCCATCACCACGTACGCCCCGCCGTAGGCCTTGCGGGTGATCACGGACACGCGCGGCACGGTGGCCTCGCAGTAGGCGTACAGGAGCTTGGCGCCGTGCCGAATGATGCCACCATGCTCCTGGTCGACGCCGGGCAGGAATCCCGGCACGTCGACGAAGGTCAAGAGCGGCATATTGAAGGCGTCGCAGAACCGCACAAACCGGGCTGCCTTCTCCGACGACTCAATGTCGAGCACGCCCGCCATCATCATCGGCTGGTTGCCCACCACGCCGATCGGCATCCCGTCGATGCGAGCGAATCCGCACACGATCGAGCCGGCCCAGCTGGCGTGGTACTCCATGAACTCGCCGTCGTCGACGACCTCGGCGATGACGTTCTTCATGTCGTAGGGAACGTTGGGGCTGTCAGGGAGGATGTCTCGCAGCTGCGGGCACTCCCGATCGGGGTCGTCGTCCGACTCGATGCGTCGAGGTGCGACCACGTTGATGGACGGCAGGAACGACAGCAGGTACAAGACGTCGACCAGCACGCACACCTCGTCCGGAGCGACGAAGGTGGCGACGCCCGACTTCGTGGAGTGCGACCCCGCTCCGCCGAGTTCCTCGAGGGTGACGTCCTCGCCGGTGACCGTCTTCACCACATCGGGGCCGGTGATGAACATGTGGCTCGAATCGCGGACCATGAAGATGAAGTCGGTCATGGCCGGCGAGTACACGGCACCGCCAGCACAGGGGCCGAGGATCACCGAGATCTGGGGGATCACCCCGGACGCCTGCACGTTGCGCCGGATGATGCCGCCGTACCCCGCCAGCGAGACCACGCCCTCGTGGTTGCGGGCACCGGCTCCATCGTTGAGACCGATCATCGGGGCGCCGACGGATTCGGCGAGGTCCATGACCTTGTGCGTCTTCTCGGCGAACACCTCGCCGAGCGCTCCGCCGAACACGGTGAAGTCCTGCGACGCGACGAAGACCTTGCGGCCGTCGATGGTGCCCCATCCGGTGATGATGCCGTCGGTGTACGGCCGCTCGTCGAGACCCACGTCGTGGGCCCGATGCCGGGCCAGCATGTCGAGCTCATGGAAGGAGCCCTCGTCGAGGAGGTAATCGATGCGCTCGCGAGCGAGCATCTTTCCCTTGTCGTGCTGGCGTTGCACCGACCGCTCCGACCCGGCGTGGACCGCCGCATCGCGGCGCTCCTTCAGGTCGGCCAGACGCTCGGACATGCTGGGATTCGACACGAGGGACGATCGTAGCGTTCACCGCAACGGGCCGAGAAAGAGAGCGCGGCCTGTTCTGTTGTGCCGATCGACTGGCAGAATGCGTCGACCGGGACGAGAGGGACACGATGAGCAGCTACGAAAACGGAATGGTGGTCGCCGCTCAGCCCGAGGCGGTCGAAGCAGGTGCCGCGGTGCTGCGGGCCGGCGGAAACGCGGTCGATGCAGCTATCGCCGCCGGCCTGGTCGCAGGGGTCGTCGACCCACAGATGTGCGGGATCGCGGGGTTCGGCAACATCCAGGTGTACCTCCCGGGTGTCGGCGTTCATCGCTGCATCGACTTCCACGCCAAGTCGCCGCTGGCAACGCGTCCCGACCAGTGGGAGGACATCATCGTCGGCGAGACCCGCGACGGCTTCGGCTTCGTGCTCGAAGGCAACGTCAACGATGTTGGCTACCAGTCGATCGCGACGCCGGGATCGCTCAAGGCGTATTTCGAGGCCCAGACGACGTGGGGTGCGAAGGACTGGGCAGAGATCGTCGCGCCCGCCATCGCATGGGCCGAGAACGGCTTCGTGGTCCGCCCGCACGTCGCCGGTTGGTGGGCGGAAGGCGCCACCATGGGTCGCGCCGACAACGTCGAGCGCCTCCGCCACTCGAAGACCGGCCGGGACATCTACTTCCGCTCCGACGGCACCCACAAGCGGGTGGGCGACGTGGTCGCCAACCCCGATCTCGGAGCGACGCTCCGGCTCATCGCGGCCGAGGGCGCAGACGTCTTCTACACGGGCGCTCTCGCCGACCGCATCGCGGAGGACATAGCGGCCAACGGCGGTCTCATCACCGATCGCGACCTCGCCGAGTACCGCACCACCCACAACGACCCGCTCCACGGCACGTACCGCGGTCTCGACATCCACAGCAACCACCCGCCCGGCGGTGGCGTCATGGTGCTGGAGATGCTCAACGTGCTCGAGAACTTCGACCTCGCAGCGATGGGTCACAACACGGTCGAGTACGTGCGCACCGTCACCGAGACCATGAAGCGCGCCACCACCGACAAGGACACCTTCGTCGGGGACCCGGCCTTCTTCGACGTTCCGCTCGAGCGCCTGATCTCGAAGGAACACGCGGCCCAACACGCCGACTCGATCCGGTCCGGAGAGAAGGCGAGCGTCACGAGGCTCGCCTACGAACCCAGGGACACCACCCACGTCGCCGTCGTCGACAAGGACGGCAACGCCGCATCGATGACCCACTCCCTGGGCATGCCGTCGGGGGTGATCACCGACGGACTCGGGTTCATGTTCAACGGCTGCATGGCGGTGTTCGATCCGCGTCCCGGCAACGCCGACTCGCTCGCGCCGGGCAAAAGCCGCTTCAGCTCGCTGTGTCCGACGATGGCGTTCAACGGGGATGATCTGCGAATCGTCGTGGGCGCACCGGGGGGCACTCAGATCGCCATGGGCGTCGCGCAGGTGCTTCTCAACGTGATCGACCACGACATGAACATGCTCGAGGCGGTCTCGGCTCCGCGTGTGTCGGGAACGAGCGACGCCATCGACGTGGCCAACGGTGTGCCCTGGCACGTGACGGACGCTCTTGAGGCCGAGGGCTACGAGGTGATCCGGAGCCCTCGCACCCACGACTTCGCCTGGGTGCACGGGATCCGGATCACGGACCGAGTCCTCGACGGTGGCGCAGACCCCGCCGCGGACGGAGCGGTCCAGGTCGCCTGATGCCACTCCCGGTCGAACCGCCGGTGGCTCCAATGCTGGCCAAGGCGGTCGATCGACTCCCCGACGACGAGTACCTCTACGAACCGAAGTGGGATGGCTTCCGCTGCATCGTCTTTCGGGACGGTGACGAGATCACGCTCACCAGCCGCAACGAGCGACCCTTCAACCGGTACTTCCCCGAGCTCCTCCCGGCCCTGCTCGAACGATTGCCGGAACGCTGCGTCGTCGACGGCGAGATCGTCATCCCGACCGACCGCGGTCTCGACTTCGGCGCGCTCCAGCTCCGCATCCATCCGGCGGAGTCGCGCGTCCAGATGCTGAGCGAACAGATCCCCGCGAGCTACGTCGCGTTCGATCTGCTGTCGCTCGACGACGTCGATCTCCGCCAAGCAGCGCTTCAGGATCGGCGCAGAGCGCTCGAACTCGCGCTCGCCGACGTTTCGCCGCCCCTCTACCTCACGCCGTCGTCGATCGACGCGGAAGAGGGCCGCGGTTGGTTCGAGGAGTTCGAAGGAGCGGGGCTCGACGGGGTGATCGCGAAGCCGCTCGGCGGGCCGTACCTCTCGGACCAGCGCAAGTGGTTCAAGCTCAAGCCGGTGCGCACCGCTGATTGCGTCGTCGCTGGGTTTCGGTGGCACAAGAACGAGGGCGTGGGCTCGTTGCTGCTCGGCCTGCACGATCACGAGGGCAAACTCCACAACGTCGGCGTCGCGACGTCGTTCACCAAGGCGCGTCGCCTCGAGCTCGTCGACGAACTCGAGCCGCTCCGGGAGGACGACTTCTCACGCCATCCGTGGTCCGAGTGGTACCGCCAGTCTCGGGCAGGGGACGGCCAGCCACATCAGCGGTTGCCGGGCGGTCAGAGCCGCTGGACCGGCGGCAAGGATCTCAGCTGGGAGCCGCTCCGGATCGAACTCGTCGCGGAGGTGAAGTACGACCAACTGCAGGATGCGCGTTTTCGCCATGCGACGCGCCTCGTACGCTGGCGGCCTGATCGTGAACCGGCATCGTGCCGTTACGACCAGTTGATCGTGCCCGTTCCGCGCATGATCGGCGACGTATTCGGGAGCTGAGAAGGACCGACGTGGCGAAGATCGTGGTGGCAGGGGCAGGGATCTGCGGAATGGCCGCGGGGATCATGCTCGCCCGCGATGGTCACGAGGTGACGATCGTGGAGCGCGACCCCGAGCCGGCACCCGATACCGGTGAGGCGGCGTGGACGGACTGGAACCGGCAGGGCATCTCGCAGTTCCGCATGGGCCACGTGCTGCTCGCGCGCGGCCGCCACGTTCTCGCGCGCCGCATCCCCGATGCGCTCGATGGCATGCTCGATCTCGGCGCCCTGGAGATCCCGATGCTGCCGCCGCCGACACTCGAGTCCTGGACTCCGCGTGAGACCGACGGCGCCAATCCGATGATCGGCATCCGGCGTCCCGTGATCGACAAGGCGATGGCCGATGCGGCGGACAACACCGACAACCTGACCGTTCGACGTGGGATCGCCCTCGCGGGGCTCATGGTCGAAGCGAATGCTCCGTCCGACGTTCCGCATGTGACAGGGGTGGTGAGCGACGACGGCGAGGAGTTCTCCGCCGATCTGGTGGTGGATGCCATGGGCCGTCGCTCCCCCATGCTGCGGTGGCTCGACGCCGTCGGCGCCCCCGAGGCCTTCGAGGAGTCGGTGGACTCGGGCTTCGCCTACTTCGGGCAGTACTTCCGCTCCCGCAACGGCGGACGACCCAATGCGGCCTGGGGCCTGACGCCGTTCGACGGGTACTCGATCCTCGCCCTCCCCGGCGACGCCGACACGTGGTTCATCGGCGCCTACGCCTCCTCCAACGACAAGGAGATGCGCGTCCTTCGCGATCGCGACACCCTCCACGGATTGCTGACGTCGTGCCCGCTCCACGCAGCCTTCGTGGATGGCGAGGAGATCAGCGAGGTCATCACCATGGTGGGCGTCACCGATCGCGACCGGCGCTTCGTGGTGGATGGCTCCCCGGTGGTGACCGGGATGGTCCCCGTCGCCGACAGCTGGGCCTGCACCAACCCCTCACTGGGGCGTGGCATGAGCATCGGCCTCATGCACGTCGAGCTGCTCGCCGACTTCCTGTCCGCTCCGCCGGATGACCCGGCTGAGCTGGTCACCCGATGGGACGAGATCACGCACGAACAGATGCGGCCTTATCACGACGCGACCCGCGCCGTCGACCAAGCGAGGGCGGCCGAGCTCGACGCACAGCGACAGGGTCGGCAGGTCGAGCCCGATCCCGACGACGTCGGCGCGAGCTTTCGCCGCGCGATCGCTGCGTCCCTCCCCTACGACGAGGACGTCTACCGGATGTTCTGGAAGATCTTCCAGATCATCGATCTGCCCGAGACGATGTTCGCCGACCCGGACAACTTTCAGAAGCTCATCGAAGCAGCCGACGGGCGCGAGCCTCCCGTGGCGCCCGGGCCGACCCGCGCTGAGTTTCTCGCGTCGCTCTCGAACTGACCACCGACCGGGGGCTTAGACCGGCTGGTTGAGCTCGATCATGTTGCCGGCGGGGTCGAAGAAGAAGGTCTGCCGCGCGGTGGTGCCCGGTAGAGCGCGCGGGTCCTTCACCGTGACGCCACGCTCACGCAGATCGTCGACGGTGGCCTCGATGTCCTCGACCTTGAACGCCCAGTGCTGGCCCTTGGGTGGCACCCAACCATCGACCTGGATCAGGTGGACCTCACCACCCCCTGGCGACTGCAGCCAGCGGCCCGGAAAACCGAAGTCGGGGCGATCGAGTTCTCGCATCCCCAAGACCTCGGTGTAGAAGGGCGCGACCTCTTCGACGTCGGCAACATTGATCGACACGTGATGGACGGGTCCCAGCTCCACGACGCACCCCCTGGTCTCGGCGTTCTCCCAGGCTAGCGGCCTCGATTTGCACCGGCGCCGTTCGTGGTCGAAGGTCGCAGGTCACGGGGATCTCTTCAACAGGGGCTGAGCGCGGCGTGACCTACCGCATCGAACCGACGTCACCGATCGGACGGGAACTTCAGCGCATCGTTGCGACGCAGGTCTCCGACGCTTCACAGCGACTCGACGTCCTCGCAGCAGGGCCGGCGGACGGCGTGGACAGCGCTGTCCACGAGTTCCGCAAACACTGCAAGAAACTTCGTGGTCTGGGCCGACTCGTGGCCCCGACGATCGGGCCCTCGCACCGCCAGTTCGACAAGGCACTGCGTGACGCGGCACGCCAGTTCGCCGCGATACGCGACGCCCAGGTGATCCTGCCGACCATTGAGCTCTTGTCTCCGACGACGTCGACCCGGGATCTTCGCCACGAGAAGGCGGGCAGCGCGGCT
This sequence comes from uncultured Acidimicrobiales bacterium, assembly GCA_964443165.1. GTDB lineage: Bacteria > Actinomycetota > Acidimicrobiia > Acidimicrobiales > Poriferisodalaceae > JAYPWI01. The sequence continues at coordinate 10,475 of CAYUBX010000007.1, read as the reverse complement.
CAGGCCATCGCGTCACTCAACGCAGACGACGCGCCAATCCGGAGAGCGCGCAAGCGGATCGCGAAGGCCGAGCGCCTGGCCTCGCGATGGGAGGTCGACGACAACTTCGGGAGCATCGAGACCGGGATCGCCACGACGTATCGCTCCGGTCGGAGGGCGCTGCGCGCCGCGATCCGCGACACAAGCGACGAGGCGATCCGCGACACAAGCGACGAGGCGATCCACGAGTGGCGCAAGCGCGTCAAGGACCTCTGGTATCAACTCCGGCTGCTCGAACCGATCGCGCCGTCAGCGCTGACACCCGTGATCGCCCAGCTCGACGATCTCGGCGAGTCGTTGGGCGTCGATCACGACCTCGCGGTCGCTGCGGCGCATCTGGACGCGGACGGCGTCGCCAACGCGCGGGCGTTGCAGCGCAGCAGTCGGGACTGGACTCTGCGGGTGGGAGCGACGCTGTACGCCGAGCCCACCCCGGCGTTCGTCGCGCGCCTCGAGCGCTACTGGGCCCTCACCCGTCGCCGGGGCCCCGAAGTCGAGATCTGACGACCGGGCAAGTCAGGACCTGTGGCCCTGTTGGTCGGCACGCACGAAGCGCACGATGACGGCATGGTCACGCCATCCGAAGACACCACGGCACGAGAATCGCCGCCCGCCGGGCACGGACCGTGGAACGAGCACCTCCGTCTCGCCACGGTGTCCGGCATCCCCATCGGGATCAACTGGAGCGTGCTGATCATCGCGTGGCTGATCGGCGCCGGCCTCGCAGGCGCAACGCTTCCCGACACGTACCCGGGCTACAGCGACGCGGAATACGCGGTGATGGCGGCTCTCGCCGTCGCGTGCTTCCTCGCGAGCATCCTCGGTCACGAACTGGCCCACGCCGCCGTCGCTCAGCGAAGCGGAGTGACCGTGGAAGGCATCACGCTCTGGCTGATCGGTGGAGTCGCCCTCTTCGCCGACGGGCCACCCACCGCGCGCTCCGATCTGCGGATCGCGGCCGCCGGGCCGGCTGCGAGCATCCTCATCGGATTGGCGTGGTTCGGGCTCGGCGGCGCACTCGCGGAACTCAATGCACCGGCCCTGATCACGGGAACCACTCTGTGGCTCGGAGCGGTGAACCTCATCGTTGCGGCATTCAACTTGCTTCCCGCGTTCCCGCTCGACGGCGGTCGGATGCTGCGGGCCTGGCTCTGGGGTCGCCGCGGGGATCAACTCAGGGCGACCCGAACGGCCGCGATCATCGGCCGCGGCTTCGCGGTGATGTTCGTGATCGGCGGAGTGCTGCTCGTGGTCGCTGGTCTCGTCGTCAACGCCATCTGGGTCTGGCTGATCGCGTGGTTCCTCAACGGCGCCGCCGTCAGCGAGGTTCGAGGCGTCACGGCAACGGCGGTCTACGGCGATCGGACCGTCGCAGAGGTGATGAGCGGCCCACCGACCTGCCTGGAGGCGACCACCACGATCGCTGCCGCACTCGAAGCGACGATCCTGCGGAACCGCTGGTCTGCGTATCCCGTGGTCGATCACACGGGCCGTACGACCGGTCTCCTCACCCTCGACAGGATCCGTAGGGTTCCCGACCACCGACGGGCCACCACCACCGTGGGAGACGCGGCGCATCCGTTGGACGAGATCGCACTTGCCGACCCGGACGAACAGGTACTCGACGCTCTCCAACGTATGGATCGCTCCATGCCTCAGCGCGTGGTGGTCGTCGAGGAGGGTGTGCCGGTGGGGATCGTGAGCATCAGCGATGTGGTCCGAGAGCTCGAGATCGGGCGGCTCATCAGCGGCTGATCACCCGTTCGCTGTTCAGTCGAAGGCCACATCGGTGATCTGCTGGACGATGCCATCCCAGGAGAAGGTGAGCTCCGCACGCGACCTGGCCTTGTGGCCTATCTCGGGGGCGGCCTCGGGGTCGGCGAGAAGCCGGCCCATCGCGTCGGCGAGCTGTTCGGCGTCGGGGTCCGGCGTGAGGTACCCGGTCTCACCATCGACCACCGCCTCGGAACGGCTTCCTGTGTCGATGGTCACCGCGGGCAAGCCGGCCCACGCCGCTTCCACGAGGACGTTGGGGAACGGGTCGAACCCGGCCGGATGGCACAGACACGACGAGGTGAGGAACAGCTCCTGCAACCGGCTGACATCCCTCGGCGCCGCGAGGTCGAGCGGGCCGACGACCGTCATGCCGGGTGCGACCGTGGGAGGGCGACACCCGACGACGAGGAGCTCTGCGTCGGGATACTCAGCGCGCAGCAGCGCGAACGCCTCGACGAGGAGCGGGCCGCCCTTTCGTTCCCAATCGCGGCCCACGAAGAGAACCCGCCGACCGCGACGCGGCTCGTCGGGGAGGCTCGGGAACGTGAGGCTGCCACCTGCGTAGACCACGTGGACGGAATCGGGCGCGACACCGCAGTCCTCGATCACGCTCCGCCTCGCCCAACCACTGTTGACGAAGACCGCTTCGGCCTCCTGCAGATTCGCGACCTGCGTCGCCTCGGCCCGAGCCAGTTGGCGCGGGGTCATGTGACCGACAGCGAAGCGTCCGGCGCGAGCGGCTTGGGCGATCGTCATGTCGGTCCACATGTGATGCCCCCGTACATCGCGTCCGAGACGGCCAAGCGTCCCGATCTGGAGGTACGGCCCCGGGTCGCCGGCACCGTCGATGCGATCGCGGAGGCGCTGTGACAGAACGTCGACCCCGCGCTCGCTCCACAGCCAACCGCGGCGCAACTCGGGCCGGACGCGACGCTCCTGCACCGTCAACCCGACGGCTCCGCGGAGCACATCGGACGGCCAGAGCTGACGCAACGCGTACTCGGCAGCGAGGAGGTCTGCGGAGCGAAGTGCGTTGGTGAGGCTGGCCGCGTAGCCGCTCATCGACCGCGGGTCGGAAGGTGGTCCAAACCCGATCATCGAAAGCGATCGTCGCTGGGTCTCGCGTGAGTGATTCCCGGTCACAGGCCTCCTTACCCACCGGCCGGCCACGCACGCCTGATCGTAGTCTCCGTCGGCCGATCGACCTCGGGGCATGAGGGCTCAGCTACTCAAGCGCGCGTCTCGGCGAGGGTGACGGCCCGCTCGGCGAGGCCGACAGCGTCGATGTCTTCGCACACCGTCAGAAAATCAGGCCCTGGCCCGGTCCACCCGTACTCATCGACCGACGAGCCGACGGGTGCGTCCCGCTCGACGGTCGCGATACGCCGGAACAGCAGGGCCAGGTCGAGCTGATCGGCGAGGGTCGCAGCGAGCTTCGCCGCGCCGCGCACCGTGATGTCCCAGTCGTCGGCGCTGCTCGGGACGTCCTCGAGATGCAGGTAGCGGGCCAGCACCGTCGCGGTGGACTTCGCCCCCCATCCCGGAAGTCCCGGGAACCCGTCCGCCGAGTCGCCGACGAGACCGAGGTAGTCCGGGATCGACTCGGGTCCGACCCCGAACTTCTCCCGTACACCGTCGACGTCGAGGAGAAGATCCTTTCGCCGATCCCACTGCACGACCTTGCCCCCGACGCATTGCGCCAGGTCCTTGTCGACCGTGCAGATCCGAACCTCGGTGACCCGATCGTCCGCTGCGGCGAGGTGCGCCCCGGCCGCGAGAGCATCGTCCGCCTCGAACTCCACCATGGGCAAGACGGCGACACCCATGGCCCGAAGCGCGTCTTCGAGCGGTTCGAACTGCTGCCGAAGGTCGGGCTCGACTCCACTGCCGTCCTTGTAGCCGGGCCAGAGATCGTTGCGGAACGACTCGATCACGTGGTCGGTGGCGACGGCCACGTGCGTGGCGCCCTCCTCCAGAAGCGTCAACACGTTGCCGAGCACGCCCCGGTAGGCGCCGACCTCGCGACCGCTCGCCGACGTGCGCGATGGCACGGCGAAGTAGTGGCGAAACAACTCATAGGTTCCGTCGATCAGATGGACCTGCACGGCCCCATTTCAGTCGATCTGCCAGGTCAGCTGGAGACGACCGACAAGATTCCCGACGAATTCGGGGACGCGATCCTCGAGATCGCGCCACGTCTGCATCGGAAACGTCACCGGCATCTCGGGGTGATAGCTCTGCCCGATGCGGAATCGCTCGTAGATGGTTCCGTCTGCCGCAACGTGGAGCTTGCCGTCGGTCCCGAGGATGAGCTGGAGCTCGCATCGACGCAGCGCACCTGCGAACTCGCCCTTCAACACCACCTCGGCGGGGAGAGACGCCACCACCCACCCCCGCGGCCGCCGCGACACGAGCTGGACCCAGCGACGCTTTCGGAAGCGGCGGAACGAGACGGTGCCGACGTCGCCGCGGTCGCGCAACGCTGTGCGGAACTTGCGAACGATGGCCTTGAGGCTGTCGATCCGCTGCGCCGCCTCGGCCTTCTCCTGGCGACGGGCCTCCCGCTCGACTCGGGCCGCGTCGCGCGGAGCGAGTGCCGCGTCCCGCGAGATTGCGTCGAGTGCCGCACGCCGCACCCGGTTCTCGAGTTCGTCCACCGCCTGGACCTCACTCCCTGCGTTGCGATTGTCGAATCTATCGGCCGTTGACCATCGAGAGCCGTCTACGACTCCAGAGCGTGGCTGGCCGCGCAGACTCGGCGACACCAGCGTTGGGTGACAAGCTGGGCGTGTGAGGGACGCAACCTGGTCGGGCACCGCATCCAACCGCGTCCTGGTCGCGCTCGGACTCGCCTGCCTCACGGTCGCCGTCGTGTCCTACATCGCCGTCTCAGACATGATCCTCGCCGGGGCATTCGGGTTCGCCGGGCTGCTCGTGGTCACCTGGTCGAGCCTCGTCGTCAACATCTCCGTCGCTGGCGTCGAGGTGAAATGGGGTCCGTTCGGTTGGCCGGTGAACCGAGTGAAGCTCGCGGACATCGTCGACGTCCAAGCCGTTGCGATCCGCCCACTCCACGCGGGCGGCTGGGGGTACCGCGGCAGCCGCGCCCTCTTCAACCGCTCGGCGGCCCTCGTCCGCCGGGGTCCGGCGATCCGGCTCGAACTCGTCCGTGGAAAGATCTTCGTGATCACCGTCGACGACGCGGTTGACGGGTCCACCGTGCTGCAGTCGCTCCTGGGACCCAGCAGATGAGCGAACGGGTCCTGTGGAAGGGCGGATCGGTGAACCCGATCGCCCGCGTCGTGGCGCCTCTCATGCTCGTCATCACGATCGGGACTGCGATTTCGGGCGAGTACCTCCTCGCCCTCGTGGCTCTCGTCGGCACGATGGCCGCTGCGCCGTACACCAACGTGCAGGTCACGGTGACCGCCGCCGAGCTGCGGGTGGCGCTCGGCCCCTGGGGATTCCCCAGCGAGAGTCATCAGATCTCCGAGATCGACTGGATCGAGGCAGACCGCGTCAACCGACGCGACGTCCGGCTCGGTGTCGGGGTGCGCGGCTCGGACAAACGGCTTACCGGACGGGCGTTTCTCCTCCGACCGGGGCCCGTCATCCGGTTCCAGGGTCGCGGTGGCAAGCGCCTGACGGTGACCGTCGACGGGGCCGACGGCGCGGCCAGCGTCGTCGACGGGCTCATCAGCCCGTCGTGAACGAGGTCCGGTCGCCTCGTCACATCGGCTGCGTCGGGCCTACAGTTGGCGAACCAGGCGTTCGAACCATGGGGGATCAGCCATGAAGGTGCCGTTCACGATCTCGGACTTCCTCTACCGGGCCGAGACGGTCTACGCCGATCGGGTCGCGCTCGTCGACGAGCCAGACATGCCCGGCGGTGGACTGGGCACGCTCACGTGGAGCGAGTTCGCGGCGCTCACGCGAGCCCAGGCGGCCAAGCTCGACGAGCTCGGCATCGGGCACGGCGAGCGGGTGGCCATGGTGAGCCAGAACGCCGGTCGTCTGATGACGTCGTTCTTCGGCGTGTCGGGATACGGCCGCGTCTTCGTGCCGATCAACTTCCGGCTCAGCCACGACGAGATCGAGTACATCATCGAGCACTGCGGAGCGAAGATGCTCCTGGTCGACCCCTCGCTCGAGGACATCACCAAGGACATCGACGTCGAGCACTACGTGGTCATGGGCACAGATGCCGACGACCAGATGTACCTCCACGACGTGGAGCCCCAGCCCTGGGAGCCCGACGAGGACGCGACCGCCACGATCAACTACACCTCGGGCACCACGGCCCGTCCCAAGGGCGTCGAGCAGACCCATCGCGCGCTGTGGGTCAACGCCACCACGTTCGGCTGGCACTCCGGCGTCAGCGACCGCGACAACTACCTGCACACCCTGCCGATGTTCCACTGCAACGGCTGGGGTCAGGTGTACTCCGTCACGGGAATGGGCGGAAAGCACGTGGTCCTGCGTGAGGTGCGCGGCGACGAGATCCTCCGGCGGGTCGAAGAGCACGACATCACGTACCTGTGTGGAGCGCCCGCGGTGTGCGCGGCGATCCTGGATGCCGCCCAGGACTGGGAAGGTGAGATCCCGGGCCGCGGTCGGGTGCGGATGGTCGTCGCGGGCGCACCGCCACCCACCAAGACCATCGCCCGTCTGGAGACCGAGTTGGGCTGGGAGTTCATCCAGATCTATGGCCTCACCGAGACGGCGCCCCTCCTCACCATGAATCGGTGCCGCCCCGAGTGGGACGACCTCGACCCCGAGGACAAGGCCGCCAAGCTCGTTCGAGCCGGCGCCCCTGCCGTGGGCGTCAAGATCCAGGTCGACAACCAGGGCGAGATCTTGGCTCGCGCCAACGTTGTCCTCGAGGGCTACTGGGAGCAGCCCGAAGCCACGGCTGACGCCATCGTCGATGGCTGGTTCCACACCGGCGACGGCGGCACCATGGACGACGAGCACCACGTCACGATCTCCGACCGCAAGAAGGACGTGATCATCTCCGGCGGTGAGAACGTGTCGTCGATCGAGGTCGAAGACTGCCTGTTCAGCCACCCCGATGTCACCGAGGTCGCCGTGATCGGCGTTCCCCACGAGAAGTGGGGTGAGACCGTGAAGGGTCTCGTCCTCGTCGACGAAGGCTCCACCGTCACCGAGCAAGAACTCATCGACTACTGCCGCGAGAAGATCGCGCACTACAAGTGCCCCACCTCCGTGGAGTTCCGCGACGAGCTCGCCCGCACCGCCACCGGCAAGCTGCAGAAGTTCAAGCTCCGTGCCCCCTACTGGGAGGACATGGAGAAGCAGGTGAACTAGTCGTTGCCACGGCTCGTCGCCGCTCCGGCGGCGGCCGCGGCTGGCTCCGCGAGCGCGTCCCAGCGGCGGCTCGCGGCGCGCACGCACCTCGGCACGTCCTCCTCGAGCAGGTGGCGCTGCGCTACCAGGTCCTGCGCTGCCGCCTCGACCCGTCCGAGGAACGCGTCCTTGTCGGCGTAGCGCTCGGCGATCGAGGGGCGGGGGTCGCCCGACGCCGCTCGCGCCGTCTCGTCCACGGCGAACGGCACCGTCGAGCCCACGTACTCGAGGATCTCGTGCGGCGCGCCCGTGTCGGTGTGTCGCGGATTCCATCCGGTGTGCGTCGCGAGCGGGACGCTGACATCGGGAAGGCGAATACCCGCCACCTCGTTGCCGTCGTCATCGACCGCGGAGACGGTGCAGGGATAGGGGTCGCCCGTCGGCTCGGCCGGGTAGCGCCCCACACCGTCACCCTCCCCTGGGCCGAGGTCGAGGGGACGAATGGTCCACAGGCCGGGATCGTCCGGCCGGGTGATCGTGGGCATCCCCGCCAGCCGGTCCAGAACCGCCGCGCGCGTCACTGCAGTCCCGTCGGAGACCCGTGGCACCTCGTTGCCCGGAGGCTCGGTTTCGTCCACGATCCACGCACGGAGGTTGGTCGCAGCGGCACGCATCAGCGGCGTGTAGTCGACGATGTTGAAGTCGTTGCCACCGCGGCTTCCGAACATACTGCGAGACATCAACGGCAGTACGCCTGGTCCGTGCTGGGTCGAGGCGAAGAGGTAGTGGCGGGTGGCGTCGGGCGGGTCCACATCGCTGCCGTCGTTCGCCCATGTGTGAGCGAGCGACGCATCGCCTCGCCAGTACTCCGAGGACGTGTTGGTGTAGAAGACCTTCGGCAACGCGCCGAGGGCGCGCTGCCGTTCGAGCAGCCCGTCGCGGCGGCCGGTGCGGGCATCGTTCTGCTCGTCGTCGGCGAAGGGAAAGCGGTGCCCGAAGCTCGGCGTCGGTTGCACCGACGGCTGACCGCCCCGGTGGTTGAACTCGCCCCGCCGACCACCCGCAATGTGGGCGAGAACACCGTCGTAGGCGACGGTCCCGGCCTCAGTGAGATTGAGCCCGAGGTGGAGGTACGTGCGCAGGAAGCGTCCGCACTGCGATTGGCCGGTCACGATGCGCGTGTCGAGGTCGCCAGCGCACGGGTCGGTGGCGGCTCCTGACCCCAGAAAGGCACCGAGGTCACGGACCGCGAGGAGCCCCGCGCCCGGGATCCGGAGCGGTGAGGTGCGGTAGATGAGGTCGTAGATCCGGCCCGGCTCGAACCCACCGTCGAGCCACACGTGTTCGGCATCGGGAGCGGGTGCTCCGCCAGCGTCACGAGCGAATCGCCAGAGCTCGCGTGCGATCTCGACCGGTTCGCCCCACAGTCCGTCGCGCACCAGCAGTTGGGCGTCGTCGTCCTCGAGATCGGCGGTCGGCAGCGGGGTGTGGCCGCCGAGCAGGCCCACATGATGATCGGTGAGATCGACGGCGTTGACCCACGTGTGGAGCTGCAGGCGAAGCTGCACCCAATCCGATGCCGGACTCCCGGCGTCGTGCAGCACCACCGGCGCGGTCAGGCCCATCCGGGCGCGGCTCCGTGGCACGTCCCATTGCCAGCCGCACCACGCCACGGTCCAACCATGCCGAAAGAGGAAGCCGTCGCCCGGGTCGATCTCGGCGGTGGGTTCGAAGACTGTCGCCGCCCTGTTGTAGAGACCCGAGAGGGTGCGGCGGCCGCGGTTCGGCACTTCGACGAAGGCCGTCCGGTTCGAACGACCCGGGTCGACCGGACGCAGGATGGTGACATCGCCCTCGAAGCGGACGAGCCCGTCCGGACCTCGTTCCGCGCGGTCGAGATCGACGATCGACGAGTTCGTCGCGGCCATCGGGTCCACTGCGTAGTGCGCCACCGCATCGATGCGCTCGTAGGACCCGGTGTCACCGAACGGCTCGCCGTCGCAGTACGCCGTGCGTTCGAGAATCTCCAGCCGTTCAACACCCATGATCCCATCCTCGCAGAAAGCCACTCTGGGAGTGACGACTCTTGGAGTCGCGACTCCTAGAATGCCGGTGTGGCGGACACAGAGCCCAGGACCAGCACCGACACCGCGGCGTGGCGAGTCGAGGCTCTGGCCGACCAAGGCGACGTCAGCGTCGACACCATCCGCTACTACCAGAAGCTCGGCCTACTGCATCCGCCCGAGCGCCACGGCCGGGTCGCGATTTACAACGCAACCCACCTCGAACGGTTGCTGACCATCCGCCGCCTGTCCGATGAGGGATTCAGCCTGAACCAGATCGAACGGCTGCTCTCGGGGCAGGTCGATCCGCTCTTCGATGCGCTGCAGTCGGCCGACCGCACCGTCGGCTTCGACCAACTCGTCGAGTTGTCCGGGTTTCCCAACGACATCGTCGAACTCGCTGTGGACGCCGGGCTGATCCGCGCTTCCCCGACCGCCCCGAGCCGCTTCGACCGCGATGCGGTGACGATGTTGACGGCGGGTAGCGCACTGCTCGAGGCCGGGCTGCCGCTCGAGGAGCTCCTGGGCGTCGCGATGCGCCACGCCGAGCAGGTCGAGCAGGTCGTCGACGACGCAATCGAGCTGTTCCAGCGCCACCTCGAACCCACCGAGCGCGACCGCAGGGCGGACATCGTGGCCGAACTCGTTCCGCTGGTGAGCGACCTGGTCGCCGGGCACTTCCGCCAGACGCTGGTGGACCGGGCGGGCGCGCGGCTACTCGCCCGAGCGCAGCCCATCTCGGCCGAAGGCGGAACGCTGCCCGTGGGAACAGCCGCGGACCAGGTCCACACCACGATCGAAGCCACCCGGCAGCGGATCGACGACGTCGACCCACTGCTGGTCTTCCACGCCGCTGCGGGGCGACCTCGAGCGTTCTGGTGTGTTCCAGAGGCCGGCGTCACCATCGCGGCGATCGGCGAGGCCCACCTTGCATCGTCGAGCGAACCGACCGACCGCTTCGCCGACATCAGCGCGGAGCTCGGCAGCCTCGACATCGAGGTCGCCGGCGACGCCGGCCCGCCCGAGTCCGAGCCGCTGCTCCTGGGCGGTCTCTGCTTCTCCGATCGATCGATCCGACGGGATCCTGACTGGGGGCCATTCGGGGCCGGGCGGTTGACGCTGCCCCGGCTGCAGGTCGCCCGCACGCCGCAGGGGACCTTCGCCACGACTTGCGGTGGGCCAATGGAGATCGTCGTCGCCGACGAACTCCCCGGCGACATCGGTTCCGTGGTGGAGCTGGACCACCGGACCGACGCCCCCTTCGAGCAGCTGGTCACCGATGCGCTCGGC
>CAYUBX010000006.1:0-17689 GCA_964443165.1 uncultured Acidimicrobiales bacterium | reverse complement strand
CGCCGTTCAGCGTCGTTCAGGGCTGTGACAGGCCCATCTCTCACTGTGCGGACACGACCGCAAAGGAGAAGAGACATGGGTCGCACACAGAGGTTCGATGGCGCAGGGAAGTTCGACAGCCGAGTCCCTTCGAGACTGCGAAGGCTGTCCGCGACGCTGGCCGCCGGCGCAGTGATCGGAGCCGGAGCACTCGTCATGGGTGCGCTGCCGGGTGGTGCAGTGGTGGGCGGCACGCCCACGACGGGCTCGGCCCATCCGTGGCAGGTGTCGCTGCAGAGCGGCGGGCACATCTGCGGCGGCTCGATCGTGGACAGCACCACGATCGTGACGGCGGCGCACTGCACGGAGGGCCTGTCGGCTGGTGACCTGAGCGTTCGGGCCGGCGTCACCAACCACAGCGATGCCGGCGGCCAGGACAGGCCGGTGGCACAGATCCTGAACCATCCCGACTACGCCCGCACCGGCACCAGTGACATTGCGGTGATCAAGCTCGCTCAGCCGCTCACCTTGGGCTCAGGAGTCCAGGCCATCGGGCTGGCGACCTCGGCCGATGTGGCGCAGGCGACGACCGGGGTGGTGACCGGATGGGGTGCCACCTTCGAGATGGACGAACAGGGATCGCGGCAGCTGCTCGAGGCGCAGGTCCCGCTCGTCGGTGATGCGGCGTGCGACTCCGCACTCGGAGGCGATCAGATCGACACCCGCACCGAGCTCTGCGCCGGAGGAACCGGAACCGACTCGTGTTACGGCGATTCGGGCGGTCCGCTGGTCGTCACCGGAACGGACGGCCAGCCGAAGCTCGCCGGCGTCACGTCGTGGGGCATCGAGTGTGGCGGCGCAGCGCCAGGCGTGTACGCCGAGGTCCCGGCCTTCGCGGAGTGGGTGAACGGCGGTGGCTCCGACGGCGTCGCCCCGGCCCCCTCTCAGCCGGACCTCGATCTGCAGCCCGGCGAGCGCGAGGACGAGATCTCCGCCGACGCCGATCTGGAATGGGAGGACTCGGATTGGCTCGACGGCGACGAGATGGAGTGGGACGACGACTGGGAGGACTGGGAGGACTGGGAGGACGACCTCTTCGACGAGTTCGACGACCTCGATCCGGATCTCGATTGGGATGAACTCGATTGGGGCGACGAGCACTGCGACGTCCTCGATTGAGCTGGACTTCCCCCGCCTGGAGTGTGCGCCTCGCTATGTGAGGCGCACACTCGCGCCTGTGGGGTGAGGGCGCGACCATGTTGGTCGTCGTCGACATCCGTGCGCTCGATGCGGCCGGGTCGCTCGAACAGCTGTCACAGGCCCTGGGACTCGGTGGCCGCGGGCGCAACGCCTCGGCGTCGCCCGAGAAGGCGCGGCAAGCGGTGACGTGGCGCGTCAGGGCAGCCATTCGCACGCTCGAGCACGAGCTACCGGCCTGTGGACGCCACTTGCAGCGAAGCGTTCAGACCGGTGTCTTCTGCTCGTACGATCCCGAGATCGATCCGAGGTGGATCGTCGAGGAGGATCAGTAGTCGCCTGCCGCGAGGCCGGTGATCTCCGCGACGGACAGGCGGGTGAGGATGTCGACCGAGCCGCCCTGCATACCGATGTCGCGCGCGGCGGCCAGTGCATTCACGATGCCGCGCTCGATGTCCTCGGGACAGTGGCCTGCCACGGCAAAGGAGCCATCGGAGCGAAGAGCGAGAACGATGGTGGTGGACCAACCGCCGTAGATCTGGCTGCGATCCAGCGGGATCAGGAGCTCCTCGATGGCACCCCGGTCGAGGGACACGAGGCTGGCGACGACGCTCTCCGTGCTGAAGAGCCGCTCCCCGATATCGCGTTGGGTTCCCTGCGGGACATCGAGCTCTGCCAGGTCGTCCGCACTCAGCATCCGCGAGGCTTCGGCGCCGGGGTGGAACTCCATTCGATCCGGAAGCGTGATGTACCGCCATCCGCCGGGATGTTGCCCACCGTCCTCCACGAGCCGCGTTTCGTCCACTCCGATGACCGCCCACTCGTCCACCCGATCCGGGAAGCCGGTGATGCCATCGTCGAGACGCGGCTGATCACAGGAGAGGGCGTTGACGTTCGGGGGGTTGATGAGCTCGTCGGGCTGCGCAGCCGGCGCGCTCGCGGGCCCGCTGATGGGGATCGCGCTTCCGTCGGTCGCCGCGCCGGAGCCCGTGTCGGCCTGCGCCGCATCGAGACCCGCGCTCTCGCCACTGGAGCCGCCGGAGCTGCAGCTCGCAGCGATCAACACAACAGCCACGATCGCCACGAGGGCGCGGACAGAGACCAGAGCAGGACGCATGATCCGTATTGTCGACCGTGCCGAGGTCGAATTTCGCGCGCCGCCTAATCTGATCGCGGCCCCGGCCGAACCATGACCGACACGACCTCGCGACCTGATCCCGAGCCTCCCGAGGTGGACCACACCGCGCGCGAGATCGCCCGTCTGATGGCGGCTCAGGGTCGGTTCTCCCTCAGCGAGCGTCGACGGATCCTCGGGATCCTGCTCCCTCCGCAGACCCGTCATTCAGTCCTGCGGTTCAGCATCATGCTGGCTCTCAGCGTGGCTGTCGCCGTGATGGGCCTGACCGCCAACTCGGCGGCTGTCGTGATCGGGGCCATGCTGATCGCGCCGCTGATGACACCGATCCTCACCTTCGCGGCGTCCGTCGGCCTCGGCCTCCCGCAGCGCGCGGTGCAGGCCGGCTTTCTCGTGGTGGTCGCGTCGATCGCCAGTATTGCCTTCGCGTATCTCCTCTCAGGCGTGCTGCCCGACGTCACCCTCGGATCCGAACTGCTCGGGCGCACTCGTCCCGACGTTCGCGACCTGATCGTCGCGGTCGCGGCGGGCGCCGCCGGCGCATACGCAACCGCCCGCGAGGACATCTCCGACGCGCTCCCAGGGGTTGCGGTCGCGGTCGCCCTCGTCCCCCCGCTCGCCACCACTGGCGTGGTCCTACAGCTCGGCGAGACCGATCTCGCCGAGGGGTCGCTGCTGCTCTACGTGGTGAACCTGCTCGCCATCTTCGCGAGCGCCCTCCTCGTGTTCTTCCTCACGGGTGTGATCCCGACCATTCGCCTTTGCCTGCGGAGCCCCCGGCTGTCGGCGATCGTGGTGACCGTCTTCGTTGCGATGGTCGTCATCGGCATCCCGCTGACCGCCCGGTCCGTCTCGGCCGCCCGGGACGCGCAGTCACGCAGCGACATCGGGACCGAGATCGATCGGTGGAAGGCAGGTACCGACCTGGAGGTGGATGAGCTCACCGTCGAAGGCGACATCGTCACCGTGGCACTGGTCGGATCGGACTCCCCGCCGGACCCCTTCGATCTGGCTCGATCGCTGGTCGACGAGGTGGGACCGGACGTCGAAGTGGTCGTCAGGTGGGCCCAACGCGCCCAGGGCGTGGCGCGCGCCGACTCCCCTCCCGCATTGGGGTCGGATCCCGTTGCAGTGGCTCGGGAGCCGGTTCTTCGATGGTTGGGAGCGGCGGCAGTCGACGGGCTGTCGTTCGAGCTCCTGGAGCTCACGGTCTCCGACGAGGCGGACGTGGAGGTCGTGGTGGGTGGACCGGTCGCCCCGCCGCCGAGTGCGACCCTCGCGGACGACATCGCTGCCGAACTCGGAGTGCCGGTGACGCTCACTGTGCGGTGGGTGCAACAGCTGGCGATCTCGGGGAGCGGCGAGCCCGATGAGCGACGCGTCGAGCGCCTCGTGGATGTATGGGCCGGCGCGCGTTCGTCGGTCCGGGTCTTGGACGTCACGGTCCGCGGTGGGGTGGCGATCATCGACCTCGCGACGGACGGTACGCCGCTCGGTCTCGATGTTCTGGATCGCACCGTCCGCTCGGAGATCGGGGACGCGGCGGGCGTCGACATTCGGAGCGTGCCACTTCAGTCCCTGACGCCCATCGACCGGACTCTCGGCCAACCGATCGTGGACTGACTCAGGGCACGGAAGGCGCGACGTCGACGACGAAGCTCACTCCGACGCTGGCGTCGCTCCATCCGCTCACCTGGATCACGCCGCCGAGCTCGGCATCGGTGAAGCGCACGACCACCCGGCCCCCGTTGCCTGGGTCGAGTGTGGCGTCTCCCCATGCGCCCTCGGCTTCCAGCGCGGGCTGATCGTCCGCCGGTCGGTAGGCGGCCGCGAACGGAAACAGCTCGAAACCCTGCGCGCTGTCGTTGGTGACGTCCAACACGACGAAGAGGCTGCCCGTCGCCGGCGACCGGTAGGCCGAGGCTTGGTGCACCGTGATCCGGTCGACCACGGTCGACGCGCCGTCGACGGAGAGGCGACCGGCCAAGCCCTCGCCATCGATCGTGAAACCGGTGAGTCGGCCTTCGTCGTCGAACGCGAAGCTCGCGAATCGCGAGCAGCTGACGTCTTGCTCTGGTTCGGGCGCGCCGGAGCAGACGAGCGCCCCGGTGTCGTCCGACTCGACGAAGCCGGCGCTCTCGGCACCGAGAACAGCGCGAACGGCGGCCTGGTGTTGCGCGTAGTCGTAGGCCGTCGAGCCTGGCGCGCTGACGGCGAGCATCCGCTCCGTTTGAGCGGGGTCGCGGCTGGCGAGTGCCGCGAAGTATTCGCTTGCCGCTGCGGACCCGTCGACCGCTGCAGAGGTGGTGGGGGGCGCTGTCGTGACCGGGCCGGCGGTGGTGACCGGCGGGTCGTCGTTGCTGTCGGTACAAGCCGAGGCCATCAGAGCAGCGCCCATGAGGATGGCGACGAGAGAACTGCGTCGTCGGCGGGTCGCGTGCATCTGGCGTGACGATAACGTCAGCCACCATGAAGCGGGTCGTCGGGTCGGCGTTGGTGGTTCTCGTCCTGCTGTTCGGCACGGCGGCGGGTGCGCAATCGATCGGCGATTTCGAGGACGAGCTGCGCGCCGATCAAGTCCACGTCGAAGACGGCGCCGAGGGGTCCGAAGCTGCTCTGCGGAGAATCGTGGCCGATGCGGCCAATGCCGGGTTCACGCTGTACATCGTCAGCATGCGCGGTTCCACGACCGACGCAGAGGCTCTCGCGATCTCGTTGCGTGATCGGCTTGGCGGGACCGTCCTGGTGGTCACGCCGAGTTCCATCGGAGCCGCCAGCTCCGACCTGCCACAGAGCAGCACCAACCGGGCCCTCGATGCGTTCTCCGGATCGATCGAGGACGGGAGCACCGCCTTCGTCGCTGCGCTGACCACCTCCGAGCCGAGCGGTTCGGGTGGCGGCATCCCGATCCTGCCGGTGCTGGCGGTGGTTGGAGTGGTGGTGAGCGTCCTGGGCATGTGGACGCGCCGCCGTAACCGTTCCCGCGTCAAGAACGAGATGGCGGCGCGTCGGACAGCGGTCGGGGACGAGTTGGCGGCCATCGGTCGCGAGATCCTCGATCTGGAGGACCGGGTCGCGATCGCCGACAACGACGACGCGACAGCCCATTACCGGAAGGGCAACGAGCAGTATCTCGAGTTGCAGGAGCAACTCGAGGGCGCGACGAGTCTCTGGCAGATCACTCAGACCGACTATGCAGCGGACACTGCGGCCTGGCATCTCGACGCGACCGAAGCGCTCCTCGAGGGCGACCCGGTCCCCGAGGAGCCCGAGCGACCCGACCTGGTTGTCTCTCGGCCTCCGGCCCAAGAACCCACACCGCGTCCGGCGGACGACACTCCCTCGCGCCGCGTCGAACCGCGCCAGAGGCGGCGCTCGCAGTGGGAGCCGCCCGCCACTCGCGGGGGCGGCCTGAGCGACATGTTGACCGGCATCCTCGTGGGCGGCGTCCTGCGGGGTGGTGGTTCGTCCGGGCGGCGAGCTCCTGGCGGTTGGTCGGGCGGCGGCACCCTGGGCGGCTTCGGCGGAAGCGGCTTCGGAGGAAGCTCGGGCTCCCGCTCTCGCGGCTCCAGTGGCTCGAGGTCCCGTTGAGGTTCGCGCGGCCGTAGCATGAGGCCGGCCCCAGGGCCGGCCGGGACGACGAAGGGCACCACCCACAATGATCAAGCGCATCATCGGCTACATCCGCACCTGGTTCCGCTCCAAGGCGGAGGCCGCCATGGATCCCGAGATCGAGATCGAACAGGCCATCGACGAGGCGAGGAACCAGGACCAGGCCCTTCGGTCGCAGGCGGCCAAGGTGATCGCCCACCGGACCAAGCTCGAGGACCGTATCGAGCGGTCGGCAGACGATGTCGCCGAGGCGCGCGAGATGGCCAAGCAGGCCCTGCTGCGGGCGGAGAAGTCCAAGGAGGAGGGTGACGCCGATGGCGTCAGCAAGTGGACCAACTCCGCGTCGTCGCTGGCGATGAAGCTTCAGGCGGCCGAGAACAACCTCTCGAGTCTCAAGGAGCAGTACGAGATCGCGCTCGACCAGGCGGAGGACGCCAAGCGGGCCGTCGAGCAGAACGCCATGCGCGTCCAGGAGCTCGCGGCCAAGCGGATGGAGCTCCTCGGCCAGATCGAGCAGGCCAAGATGCAGGAGGCAGTCAACGGAGCGATGGAGTCGCTCACCGCGACCGTCGAACGTGATGCCCCCAGCCTCAGCCGGATCGAGGACAAGATCGGCGACCGTCTCGCAAACGCGAAGGCCAACGCGGAGCTTCGTTCGGCCACCCCCGAGGGCGCCGAAGCCGAGCTCCGCGAAGCGGTCTCGCTCGCTCAGGCCGACGACAAGCTCGCCGAGCTCCGGGCGGAGTTGGGCCTCAACGAGTAGGCGGCGGCCTCCGCCGTCAGCTGAGCGCGGCGCCGATCGCGTCGACGGCGCTCACGACGGCGTCCGCCTCGGCGTCGTCCAGAACCGACCACGGTGAGCAGAGCAGCTCGTCCGTGAGGGCTTCGGCGGCGTCCCACTTGGCCCGATCTTCGTCGGACGGTTCGACGCCGGCCGCCCACCCGAACGTCTCGACATCGCCCGGTCGCTTCACCCGGTGCGCCATCTCCGCAGTGAGACCGTGCGCTGCGATCGCGACCAGGTGCACGCTGCCTCGAAGTTCGCGCAGGACGGCGATGTTCTGCATCGCACGCCCCGCTGCATCGTCGACCTTGGGTTCGGCGGAGATCGCGGCGAAGAGGGCGAGGGCTGACAGGTCGACCGCGCCGATGACCTTCTCGGCAGCGGCGTTGAACGCGTCCAGGCCCTCCACGTCGCCGAGGTGGGTCCGACCGTGGTCCGCGCAGCACTCCATGTACATGCGGCCCGCGTCGCGTGGCGCCATGGTCTCTTTGGCAGAGTTCCAGATCTTGTCGACGAGGCCGGGGTTGAAGTAGCCGAACGCCGAGGTCACGACGGGCGCTTCGACGTCGCCCAGCACCCCGCCGCGCCCCAGCGCGTACATGCGGAACCCGTCGAGTCCCGCCTCTTTGCCTCTCTCGAGGGTGGCGGGAACGAAGTAGAAGGCGGAGCCGGCGCTCGCGATGGTGGGCGAGACGCGTTGGACGAGTTCGAGTGGGGTCATGGCTCGCGAAGTTAGTGTGCGGCTGATGAAGATCGGGATGTTCCACATCAACACCAACGCCCTCTGCGACCCGGACGACCTGGCGCGCGCTGCCGTGGCCGCCGAGGAGGCCGGATTCGAATCGCTCTGGACCGCGGAGCACGTCGTGCTGCCCGATCCACAGGCGCCGCCGTCCCCGATGCCCCCGGACGGCAAGTTGCTGGATCCGGCCGTTGCCCTCGCGTTCGCCGCGGCCGTGACGAGCGAGATTCGGCTCGGCACGGGAATCATCATCCTCCCGCAGCGCAACCCACTGGTCTTGGCGAAGGAGTTGGCGAGTGTCGACGTGTTGTCGAAGGGACGGCTGATCTTCGGGGTCGGCGTCGGCTATCTCCACCAGGAGTTCGAGGCGCTGGGTATCCCGATGGAGGACAGGGCGCGCCGCTCGGTCGAGTACATCGAGGCCATGCGTGCAATCTGGAGCCAAGAAGCTCCCGAGTACGACGGGAAGTACGTGTCGTTCTCGGGCATCGATGCGCATCCGCGGCCGGTGCAGCAGCCAGGCCCGCCCGTCGTGATGGGTGGGCACTCGGCGCCCGCGTTCCGTCGGTCGGTAACGATGTGCGAGGGCTGGTACGGATTCGCCCTCGATCTCGAGGCCACGAAGGGATGCCTCGACGGCTTGGCCCTCGCCGCCGCGGAGAACCACCGGCCGACTGACCTCGGGCAGCTCGAGATCTCGGTGACGCCGCGGATGAGACCGAGCGCGGAGATGGTCCAACAGTTCGCAGAGCTCGGCGTCGACCGACTGGTGTTGCTGCCCAACGGCAACACTGCCGACGAGATTCTCGGCTTCATCGATCACATCGGATCGACCATCCTCCACTGACCTCGGCGGCTTGGGGCATCGACGCGCCGGGGCTACGTTCGGCGTCCATGTCGCAACCACTCGAGGGAATTCGCGTCGTCGAGCTCGCGCAGGGAATTGCTGGGTCGTACGCCGGAAAGCTGCTCGCGGACTACGGCGCCGACGTCGTGAAGGTCGAGCCGGTCGGCGGGGATGGCGTGCGAGCGCTCGGTCCGTTCCCAGCTGGCTCGGAAGACCCCGAGCTCGGGGGCCTGCACCTCCACCTCAACACCAACAAGCGGTCGATGATCGGTGGGCCCGACGACGACGTCGTGCAGAAGCTGATCGCAGGCGCCGACGTCGTGCTGCAGTCCGAACCGCGGCCCGACCCGGCAGACCTTCGTCGCTCTCACCCTGGCCTCGTGGTCGTCACGCTGACCTCCTTCGGACTCACCGGACCCTTGGCCGGACGCAAAGGGGCCGAGATCGTCCACTACGCGTTCGGTGGTCCGATGTCGGCAACCGGCAACCCTGAGCGGGAGCCGCTCAAGATGGGCGGTGAGCTCGGGCAGTACCAGTGCGGCACGATCGGGGCGGTGGCGACCCTTGCCGGTCTGGCGGTCGTTGCGCGCAGTGGCGAGGGCGTCCATGTCGACCTCAGCAACGTGGAGACCCAGATCGGTTCGATCGACCGGCGGATGACCTACCTGCTCTATGCCTCGTACCGCGGGCAGGACGCCCCGCGACAGGGTGGGTACAACGTCTCTCCGCTGCCCGGGGGTTGTCGTCCTGCCGCGGACGGCCATGTTCAGGTCAGCACCCTCATGAACTGGATCCCCCGCATGCTCGGGGTCCTGGACGATCCGGAGATGTCGGCGCTCTTCGATGACCCGATGTGGCTGTTCAGCGAGACGCACCCCGATCTCGCCGACGCTCAACTTCTGCAGTGGACGGTGGTGCGTGGCCGTCAGGAGGCGATGGACGAAGCGCAGTCAAAGGGCTGGCCGGTCACCGCGGTCAACCGCCCGGTCGACCTGCTGAGCGATCCACATTTCGACGAGCGGGGCTTCTTCGTCGATGTCGAGCATCCCGCGGCAGGGGTGACGAGGCAGGCCGGTTCCCCGATCCGGATGGAGGACGGGTGGTCGATCCGGCGCCCGGCACCGATGCTCGGCCAACACACCGAGGAACTGCTTGCCGAGGCGCCACGGACTCCGTCTCCGGGGGGAACGGGTGAGCGTGGTCTCCCGCTCGCGGGCCTCCGCGTTCTCGACATGACCGTCGTGTGGGCCGGTCCCTACGCCACGCAGATTCTCGGCGACCTCGGTGCCGACATCGTGCGAGTCGACAACCCGTGGATCTTCCCTTCGGCGACACGAGGTGTCCTCCCTCGGCCACCGAAGGAGCTGATCGAGGACATCGGGGGCATCTTCGGCGGGTACCCCGATGGCGAGCCGGGGGAGCGGCCATGGAACCGCATGGCGCTCTTCAACGCGCACGCCAGGAACAAGCGATCTGTCACGCTCGATCTCCGCAAGGACCTGGGTCGCGAGACACTCCTGCGATTGGCCGAAGAGTGCGACGTGATGATCGAGAACAACTCGGTCGATCTGATCGACAAGCTGGGTGTCGGGTGGGACGAACTCCGCGCCCGCAACCCGCGCCTGATCCTCGTCCGCATGCCGTCCGTTGGGCTGACCGGGCCCTACCGCGAGTACCTCGGTTTTGGCGTCAACTTCGAAGCGCTGTGTGGTCTCGGAGCGATTCGCGGGTACCTCGATTCCGACCTCAGTGAGAACGAGGCGGTGTTCCACATGGATGCCGCCTCGGGCTCCGCAGGCGCGTTCGCCGCGCTCGCGGCCCTCCGGCGGCGCGAGGCGACCGGTGTCGGCGAACTCGTCGAACTCTCGCAGTCCGAGAACATGCTCAACCACATCGGCGAGCTTCTCCTCGATGCGGGTCGTACGGGTGTCGAGCACCAGCCACTCGGAAATCGGCACAGGGTCTTCGCTCCGCAGGGCTGCTACCCGTGCCAGGGCGAGGACCAGTGGCTGGTGCTGTCCGTGACCTCGGATGACGAGTGGCGGGCCCTGCGGTCCGTTCTCGGAGATCCCGACTGGATCACCGCGGAGATGGACGGCGTGGAGGGCAGGCGGGCGGCTCACGATCTCCTGGACGAGAAGCTTGCCGAGTGGACGGCAGGGCAGTCTCCCGCCGAGGCCGCCAATGCCCTGCAGGCAGCCGGGATCGCGGCAGCGCCCGTGCTGCACGAACTCGAAGCGCTTGCCGAGCCGCACTTTCGCGAGCGCGGCCTCTTCGGGCTCAACGGCAGCGCGGACACGGGCTCACACGAGCATGCAACCCACGTGTTCCGCTGGGATGGTCCGGACCTCCGCTTCGAAGAGCTGCCGGTTCTCGGCGGCCACAACGAGGACGTCTTCCGCGGTCTCCTCGGACTCGACGACGACGAATGGCAGGCCCTCGTCGACGACGGCCACATCCACACCAGCTACCTGGCGCCGGACGGCACTCCGATCTAGCCGGGGCGTTCGAGGCTGAACTGCTCGCGCGTCGTCGCGTAGTCCATCCCCGCGAGACGACCCACGGCGTCCAGGGCGACCGCATTGATCCGGGTGCCGTCGAGCACCTCGTCTGCGATGTGGAACGCGATCACCTCGCCGAATGTCACGACGTGATGCGGGTCGCCCTCGCCGAAGGAGATCTCCTGGACGACTCGACATTCGAGAACCGCCTTGGCCTCGGCGACGCCCGGCGCGTCCACGGCTCCGAAGTCGTGGACGGTCAGCCCGGCCTTCTCGAACTCGTCGACCTCGGGCGGTACCTCGGCGGCCGTGATGTTCATCTCCACCGAGAGGTCGTGGTCCACGAGGTTGGCGGTGAAGACGCCTGATCGGCGCACGTTCGCGAGGCTGTCCTTCACCCGACCTCCAGCGATGCCGGACGAGAAGAGCACGACCGGAGGGTTGCTCGCCACGGCGTTGAAGAAGGAGTACGGCGCCAGGTTGGGGGCGCGATCCTCGCCGTAGGACCCGATCCACCCGATCGGCCGCGGGATCACTAGCCCGGTGGTCAGCTTGTAGCGGTCGGTGGGGTCGAGCTCGTCGGTGCGAAAGGTCGTGCGGTTCACGACGCCAGCTTCGCGTGTCGAGCGCGCGGCCGTAGTGTCGACGGTCTCGTACCTCCCCGAGGAGCAGGCGGAGATCGCTGCCGCGCAGCTCGGCCTCGAGGGGTCTGTGTACATCGAGCGCGATTGTGCACAGGTCTAGTTTTTCGAGACGGAGCACGACAGGATCGTGGCGTGTCGTGGGACCGAGCCCAACGAGTGGAACGACATCAAGGCCGACGCCAACGCGCTCACCGACCTCGCTGAGTCCCTCGCACGGTTGCATCGGGGCTTTACACGAGAGGCCGATGACATTTGGCTGTTCGTGGAGGAGCTGAAGGAACAAGACGAGCGGGCGGTCTGGTTCACCGGGCACTCGCTGCGTGGCGCAATGACCCAGTTGCTCGCCGGTTGCTGCCGGCTGGCTGACATCCCAGCGTGGCCGCAGCAGGTCTACCCGTGCGGCAGCCCACGCGTCGGCAACGTTCGGTATGTCGCCCACAACGACATCGCGCACGTGAGGTGGGTCAACAACAACGACGTCGTCACGAAGGTGCCGCCCACCTGGCTTCGCCACCGGCACCGTGGTGAGCGGATGTACCTCGACCACGAGGCCCGGGTTCGCCTCCGCCTCTCACGCCGCCAGCGGCTGAAGGATCAGCGGGCGGGTTGTCGCAAGGGTCTGAAGCAGCGCAAGATCGACCGCCTGGCGAGAGCCGTCGACGCACGAAGTTGAGTCACATCGGAGCCGTCGACGCACGAAGTTGAGTCACATCGGTGTCAGACACCGAAGTGACTCAACTCGTGGGTCAGTTGGGTGAGTCAGTCGGTGGGGCGGAACCGGGGGAGCTTGGGGCCGTCCTCGGTCTCGTGCCACACCACCTCGACGCGTTGACCGATCGAGACGGTGTCGGGATCACAGTCGACGACATTGGTCAGGAGCCGGGGTCCCTCGTCGAGTTCGACATATGCGAGGACGAAGGGGGCGGCCTTGCCCCAGCGCCCTGGCATCCGGCGGGTGACCGAGAAGCTGTAGACGCTCCCGGTCCCGCTGGCCTCGAACCACTCGACGTCGCCTGACCCGCACTCGGAGCAGTGCTCCCGCGGGTACCAGAGCACGAAGTCGCAGGCGGTGCAGCGCGGCAGGAGCAACCGTTCCTCGGCGGTGGCGTCCCAGAACCCCTGCGTCTCTGAGTTGGGGTAGGGGGATGGGGTGGGCAGTGTCACAGCGACCTCCCGAGGATCAGGGTCGAACTTCCCATGCGTGTCGCGAGACTCCCGCCGGTGCCGTGGGCCAGCGCGAGCTCGCAGTCGGGCACCTGCACGGCGGCGTGCGCCTCGCCGCGGAGCTGGCGCACCGCCTCGACCACCTTCGTCATGCCGCCCCGGTTGGCGGGATGGTTGTTGCAGAGCCCACCGCCGTCAGTGTTGAACGGCAGGCCACCGAATGGTGCTTGGAGGTTGCCGTTGGAGACGAACCGGCCACCCTCGCCCTTCCCGCAGAAGCCCAGGTCTTCGAGGGTCATCAGCACCGTGATGGTGAAGCTGTCGTAGATCGAGGCGTACTGGATGTCGGCCGGCGTGAGGCCCGCCTCTGCGAACGCGAGCGGCCCCGAGCGGGCGGCGCCTGTGTGGGTCAGGTCGATCCGGCCGTTGTTGGTGTGCTTCACGGCGGTCCCGGTCCCGAGAACCGGAACGCAGTGTCGGCCGACGCTGTCAGCGACCTCGGGCGCGACGAGCACCACCGCTCCGCCACCGTCGGTGATCACGCAGCAGTCGAGACGGTGCAGCGGGTCCGAGACCATAGGCGACTCGAGCACCTCCTCAACGGTGACCGCATCGGGGAGGAAGGCGTCCGGGTTGTGTGACGCGTGGATCGACGCGGCGACCTTCACCTCGGCGAGCTGCGCCGACGTCGTCCCGAACTCGTGCATGTGGCGATGCGCGGCGAGGGCGTACCCGCCCGGAACCGACATGCCGTACTGGTTCTCGAACGCGGCTTCGGGCGCGCTGTTGCCGCGCTGGCTCCCTCCGGGAGGCGCGCCTCCGGTTCGTGGCTTGCCGGCGAGTGTGATGAGGGCCACCTTGACCTGGCCCGCCGCGATGGCTGCGGCAGCGTGCTGGATGTGGATGAGGTAGCTCGAGCCGCCGGTCTCGGTGTTGTCGACGTACGTCAGGTCGAGGCCCAGATACTCGGCCATCGAGAGGTTGCCGAAGCCGGGGGCGTCGCCGGCGGAGTAGTAGGCGTCCACGTCCCCGAATCCCAATCCCGCATCGGCCAATGCCCCCGCCGCCACGTCGAGGTGGATCTGGGGAAGGGTCCGATCGGGTAGATGTCGTCCGGGGTGCTCGTAGACCCCTGCGATGAAGGCCTTGCCGCGAATGGTCACGGCGGGAAAGTTAGCGGCCATCGTGGACGAGGGCCGGGTAGCGTCCGCACCCGATGCCCGAGGTCGACCCCCGCCACCGCTGGTGGTTGCTCGGTTCGTTGTGGGGCCTCTACGCGGCGTTCGGTCTCGTTGCGGGGTCGCTGGCGCCGCTTCTCGAGCGGGTGCGGCTCGACCTGGGGATGAGCCGCGGCGCGATCGGGGCCGCGCTCGGAGCGTGGCCGTTCGTGTACCTCTTCGTGGCGATCGGCGTCGGTCGCATGCTGGACCGGATCGGGCTCCGCTGGGGCCTGACGCTCGGTGCGTTGTTCATCGCCGCCTCCGCGTTTGCGCGGGCGGGAGCGCAGGGCACGCTGAGCCTGTGGGCAGCTGTCGCGCTCTTCGGCCTGGGAGGACCGTTCATCTCCGTGGGCGCGCCGAAGCTCGTCGCTGAGTGGTTCGCGGACACCGAGCGAGGCCGGGCAGTCGGCATCTACAGCACGGCCTCCTCACTGGGGAACGTGGTCGCGCTCGTTGTCGCGAGCCCGTTGCGCTCGGCATTCGACAGCTGGCGTTGGGTGATGGTCGTCTTCGGTCTCGCCGCGCTCAGTAGTGCCGCGGTGTGGGTCTGGGTCGCCCGTGTCCCTGGCGTCGTGACCACGTCGTCGGACAACGGACCCGCGTGGAACCTGCTGCGCGACCGCACGGTCCGCTGGGTGATGGTTCTGGCAGTCGGCGTCTTCTTCCTCGGGCACGCCGTCGGCGGATGGATGCCGGAGATGCTGCGGGTCGAGGGATGGTCCGAGGCGGGGGCGTCGTGGCTCGTCGCAGCGGCGATCCTGTTCGGCATCGTCGGCTCGGTCGTACTTCCGCCGCTCGCCACCGACGCTCGGCGCGGACCGATGCTCACCGGCATTCTCCTGCTCATCGCGGTCGCAGTGTGGCCACTCCTCACCTCGTCGCAGGCGGCTCACGTCGTGATCGCCCCGCTCATCGGAACCGGACGAGTCGTGCTCGTGCCGATCGCCATGCTGATCCTGATGTCGTCGCCCTCCGTCAATGCGGCGCGCATGGGAGCGGCGGGCGGCCTCTTCTTCACCGCGGGAGAGATCGGTGGGGTTACAGGACCATGGTTGACCGGCGTCACGAGAGACCTTGGAGACGACTTCGGCTATTCGATCGCGATGCTGTCTGGTGTCGCCGTGCTGCTGGCCGTGGCGGCCCGCCTCGCGACACGCGAGCGGCTACCTTCGCCGGATGTTCGAGGCCTACCGGATTCTTGATCTCACCGACCATCGCGGAGCGATGGCGGGCAACATCCTGGGGTCGCTCGGCGCGGAGGTGGTGCTCGTCGAGGGGCCCGGCGGCCGTGGGCGCGGACGAGGCCCGGTCGCAGCGGACGGCACCTCGCTGGAGTGGTGGGCTCTCCGTCGCGGCGCGAAGTCGATCGTGATCCGCAACCACGACGAGTTGCTGTCGCTCGTCGCGTCCGCAGATGTGCTCATCGAGTCACCGGATCCGGGGCTCGCTCTCGACGTGGCCGAGATCTCCGCCCTCAATCCGTCACTCGTTCACGCGACCATCACCCCGTTCGGCGCCTCCGGTCCGAAGGCGGGGTGGGCAGCGTCCGACCTCACCATCGCCGCCGCGTCGTGCCAGGCGGCGATCACGGGGGACTCCGATCGGGCGCCCGTCCGGATCTCCGTGCCTCAGGCCTGGCTGCACGCCGGCGGACAGGCGGCGACGGGGATCGCTCTGGCCCTCGCCGAGCGCCGACGGACGGGTCTCGGACAGCACGTCGACGTCTCTGCTCAGCAGGCTCTGATGCAGACGGCGTTTCCCGGGATCGTCAGCGCCTGCAACGACCACGTGATGACGTACCGGACGAGTGGAGGGATCCTCGTCCGCAACTACCACCTGCAGTTCGTCTATCCCGCGGCGGATGGTCACGTGTCGATCACCCTGCTGTTCGGCGACACGATCGGCCGCTTCACCGCACGCTTGATGGAGTGGGTCCACGAGACGGGCCATTGCGATGTGTCGATGCGCGACATCGATTGGATCGAGTTCGGGCTCCGGCTCTTCACTGAGCCCGAGATCGCGCCGCAGCAGCTCGAGGACGCCAAGGTCGCCATCGCGGCCTTCACATCGTCGATGACGAAGGCAGAGCTCTTCGAGGAGGCGCAGCGACGTGAGGTGCTGCTCGCACCGGTGTTGACGCCGGGCGAGCTGGTCGATGTCGAACATCTGCGGGAGCGGGAGTTCTGGTCGCAGCGTGACGACCCGGCGCTCGGCGCCGTTGTGGCACCAGGCGACTGGGTGAAGCCGAGCGCGGGAGGACTCCCGGATCGCGGTCTGCCGCCGGAGCTCGATCAGCACTCCGACGAGGTTCGGGCCCCGGGGCGGACGCCGATCCGTCCAGCCGATCCATCGGCGTCTGGGCCGCGGCCCCTCGATGGCCTGAAGGTGGTCGACACAACGTGGGTGTATGCCGGACCTTTCACCACTCGGTTGCTCGCCGACTTCGGTGCAACGGTGATCAAGGTGGAGGGCCCGCAGCGCTTCGACGCCTCCCGATCAGGTGGCGGTGGTCTCAACGGGGACGTGAGCCCCGACGCGAGCATCCAGTTCGGCACCTTGAATGCGGGGAAGATGGGGGTCACCCTCGACCTCAACGTCGAGGAGGGTCGCGCGGTGTTTCGTGATCTCGTGGAGTGGGCCGACGTGCTCGTGGAGTCCTACACCCCGGGGACGATGGAGGCCTGGGGGCTCGGGTACGACGCGTTGCGCGGGCTCAACCCGTCGTTGGTGATGCTGTCCACGAGCCTCATGGGGCAGACCGGTCCACTCTCGACGTTCGCCGGGTTCGGCAACCTCGCCGGAGCGATCTCGGGGTTCTACGAAGTGACGGGATGGCCGGACCGAGCTCCTGCCGGGCCCTTTCTGGCCTACACGGACTACATCGTTCCCAACTTCATGGTTCCCCTGTTGTGCGCCGCCCTCGAGGAGCGCGATCGAACCGGTACGGGCCAGCATCTCGACTTCGCTCAGGCGGAAGCCTCGATTCACTTCCTCAGCTCCGCTGTTCTCGAGCACACGATCAACGGAGCGGCTCGTACCAGGGCGGGCAATGCTGACTCCCAGTTCGTCCCCCACTCGATGTATCCGTGTGAGGGCGACGATGACTGGGTGGCGGTCGTGTGCGAGACCGATCGGCAGTGGCGCGATCTCGCCGGTGCGCTGGGTCGGCCGGAGCTGGCTGACCTGCCGGCGGATGAGCGGCGGCGACGCGAGGCAGAGATCGACGAGGCCGTCAGCGCGTGGACATCGGGACGCTCATCCGCGGATGCACAGGACGCTCTGCAGGCAGTCGGCGTTCCCGCGCACCGAGTCCAGAACGCCGATGGCTGCTTCGCCGACCCGCAGCTCGACCACCGGGGCCACTGGATGACAGTGGAACATCCGACCCACGAGCGGATGGTCGTCGAAGCGCCCCGCTTCCAGCTCTCGCGGACGCCGCACCACGTCGCGCGATCCGGCCCGACACTCGGAGAACACAACGACCACGTACTGCGGGACGTGCTCGGGTACGACGACGACAGGGTCGTGGAGCTGGCGATCGCCGGAGCGATCGGGTGACGACCGCCGCCGAGCGGTGGGACGGCATTTACGCGGACGCCTCCGGCCCGGGGGGCCCGGCCGACTTCGTGCTGGCGAATGCTGACCGGCTGCCCGCTTCGGGAACTGCCGCCGATCTCGCCGGTGGAACGGGGGGCACCGCGCTGTGGCTCGCAGACCTCACCTTCGGGGCACGCGAGCCCTTCGCACGGGTCCGCCGGCGTGCAGCGGCCATCCTCGGGCAGGCACTGTTCCCCGACGCAGGAACGGCCATCTGGGCAGCCGCCCTCGGGGTCGCACGCGCTCGCGCAGCGTTGCCCCTCTTCG
>CAYUBX010000005.1:16455-18612 GCA_964443165.1 uncultured Acidimicrobiales bacterium | reverse complement strand
GGCCAGGTCGAGGCCTTCCTGGAGGCCGAGGAACTCCGCAAGCGCCTCGAGCATCAGGCGTTCCACGACCCGCTGACCGGGCTGCCCAACCGCGCTGCGTTCGACAACGACCTGCGTGAGCAGTCGGACCGGCGCCGCCCGCCCGGTGAGGGTCTGGCGGTCCTGTTCATCGATCTCGATGGCTTCAAGCTCGTCAACGATCGGCTCGGCCACGATGCGGGCGACGCGCTGCTCGAAGCGGCGGCTCGACGGCTCGAGGCATGCGTTCGCCCCGACGACATGGTGGCGAGGCTCGGCGGCGACGAGTTCACCGTGCTCCTGCCCGGTGCGCAGGACGTGGATGGCGCAATCGTGGTGGCCGACCGGATCCTCGAACGGCTCGACGCTCCGTTCGCGATCGCCGGGACGCGCGTTCGCGTCTCCGCGTCGATCGGCGTCGCGTTCTCGCCCGTCGCCGTCGACGAGCCCGATCGGCTGGTTCGCCAGGCTGACCAGGCGATGTACGACGCGAAGCGCGGTGGTCGTTCTCGCGTGGTGGTGTTCGGTCGGGACGAGCAGAAGCCCGCGACCAGCACCGCACACGTCCACCCGGCCTGAGCCCTGGATGACGTCTGAAACTCTTGTGGCGGACGGAGTTACCAGCCGGTAACTTCGTCGCCCATGGAGTTCAACCCCACGCTCAACGAGGATCAACTGCAGATCAAGCAGTGGGTCCATGACTTCGCGGCCGATGTCATTCGTCCCAGCGCCGCCGAGTGGGACGAGCGTGAGGAGACACCGTGGCCGATCCTCGAGGAGGCCGCGAAGATCGGGCTGTACGGGTGGGAGTTCTTGCTGGAGGTCGGCAAGGACCCCACCGGGCTCACCATGCCGGTCGCGCTGGAGGAGATGTTCTGGGGCGACGCCGGGATCGGTCTGTCGATCATGGGGTCCGGTCTCGCCGCGGCGGGCATCGCCGCTGCTGGGTCACGCGACCAGGTGTTCGAGTGGGTGCCCCAGTGCTACGGCTCCGCCGACGACGTGAAGCTCGGCGCCTTCTGCTCGTCCGAGCCCGATGCGGGTTCGGATGTCTCGGCCATTCGGACCCGCGCTGTCTACGACGAGGCGACGGACGAGTGGGTGCTCAACGGCACCAAGACCTGGATCACCAACGGTGGCATCGCCGACGTTCACGTGGTCGTTGCGGTGGTGGACCCCGAGCTCGGCAGCCGCGGACATGCGTCGTTCGTGGTGCCGCCTGAGACCTCGGGCCTGTCGCAGGGACAGAAGTTCCAGAAGCACGGCATCCGCGCCAGCCACACCGCTGAGGTGGTTCTCGACGACTGCCGGATTCCCGGCCGGTGTCTCCTGGGTGGCAAGGAGAAGCTCGATGAGCGCCTCGCGCGGGTGCGCGAAGGCAAGCCGGGAAACGCGCAGGCTGCGATGCAGACCTTCGAAGCGACCCGCCCCTCGGTCGGTGCGCAGGCCATCGGCGTGGCCAGAGCGGCGTACGAGTACGCACTCGAGTACGCCAAGGACCGCGTGCAGTTCGGTCGACCGATCATCCAGAACCAGTCGATCGCGTTCACCCTCGCTGACATGGCTACCGAGATCGATGCCGCGCGGCTCCTGGTGTGGCGCGCCGCCTGGCTCGGCAAGAAGAAGCAATTCCAGAACGCAGAGGGCTCGATGGCCAAGCTCAAGGCCGGCCGCGTTGCGGTGTGGTCGACCGAGCGGGCGATCCAGATCCTCGGCGGCTACGGCTACGTCCGCGAGTACCCCGTCGAGCGCTGGCACCGCGACGCCAAGATCTACGACATCTTCGAAGGCACCGAGCAGATCCAGCAGCTGGTGATCAGCCGCTCGATTTCGGGCATGCGCATCGAATAGCGCTCGGTCGAGGGTTCGGCTCAGGCGGGGTCGGGGCTCATCTCAAACCGCTCGTGCAGCAGCGTGGTGCTGAGCAGGCGATGGACGACGAAGTCCGCGCCGGTCCGATCGATGTGGTCGAGGTCGTCGAGTCGATCGAGGAAGGCGCGCACGGTTGCCGGTTCGAAGATCGGCTGAGCGTCGATGGCCGGCCCGGTCAGGACGTCCATCGCCAGTTCGTGCATCGGATCCTGCGCGTTGCGGGCGGGCGGCGCGGCGAAGGGAAGCTTCTCCCGGTCGAGAACCGCG
>CAYUBX010000005.1:0-16445 GCA_964443165.1 uncultured Acidimicrobiales bacterium | reverse complement strand
TCGAGTTGGTGACCGCCTCGCGGAGGATGTGCTTCTCGCGGAGGTCACGGATCTTCAGGTGGCTGGGCAGTCGCGCGCAGAACTCGGCGACGTGGTGATCGAGGAAGGGGACGCGGCCCTCGACGGAATGCGCCATCTCCATCCGGTCCGACAGGAAGGTGAGGATGAAGTTGGGTAGCTGTGTGCGATTCCAGATGTACAACGCCTGATCGAGACGGGCTCGTCCGTGGACTGCCTGCTCGATGGGTAGGTGATCGAGGCTGAGCCGGTAGGGGTCTCGGTTCTCGAGCGGCTCAGCGAACTCGCGGCGGAAGAGTGACCGAGTGGCGTTGCCCGCGGTGGAGAAGCCCGTCATCCACGCCGGGACCCACCCCAACCGATCGCGCACCCCGTCGAGGATGGGAGGCGCCTCGGCGTCGGCGTCGAACAGTCCGCGGACCGTGGGGTTCGACTCGATCATCCGTGCGAGCGCCGCCTCGCGTTCGGCTGGGTCGTCGATGCCCGCCAGGAGGTCCTGGCGGAAGGGCGGGTAGCCGCCGAGCATCTCGTCCGCGCCCTCGCCGGTGAAGACCACCTTGATGCCCGCGTCGCGTACTGCCCTGCTGAGCAGGTACTTCGCGACGCCGTGGCCGTTCACGAACAGCGTCTCGGCGTGCGACACGGCATCGGCGTAGTTGGCCGCCAGATCCGCAGTCGCCAGCGGGACCGGAGTGAAGGTGGCGCCGACGTGGGCCGCCTGCCGCTCGGCTTGGACCGACTCGTCGTACATCTCGTCGTCGAATGTGATTGTGAACGCACGGATCGGGCGGTCGTTCATCTGCTGCGCCAGGCCGAGAACCGCGCACGAATCGATGCCGCCGCTCAAGTACGACGCGACCTCCACATCCGCGACGAGGCGCTCTCGCATCGCGTCGGCGAGCACCTCACGGAACTGCGCCGCCGCCTCGGCATCCGATCGGTCATCGGCGGCGAGTTCCTCTGCGGTCGCGTAGTCGGCGTCCCAGTACGGGTGCAGCGTCACTCCACCGTCGTGCGCGATCGCGTAGTGACCGGGCGGCACCGTGTGGATCCCGGCGAAGAGCGTGCGCTGGTGGGGTCGCACCAGGTACATCTCGCTGAGGTAGGCGGAGGTGTCCCATCTCGCCGGCACGCCGAGGGCAAGCAGCGCCTTGATCTCTGAGGCGAAGATCACATCGCCGTCATGCACCGCATAGAAGAGCGGCTTGATCCCGAATCGGTCGCGAAATGCGTACTGAGCCGAGCTCCTCTCGTCCGCGATCACGATCGCGAACTCGCCTCGGAGCTGGTGGACCATGCCCGCGCCGTGACGGAGGTAGAGGCGGAGGGCGACCTCGCTGTCCGATTCCGTCGCGAACTCGACGCCCTGTGCGCGGAGCTCGCTCCGCTGACGCTGGTAGCCGTACAACTCGCCGTTGACGACGGCGTGCACGCGACCGTCTTCGGTGCTCATCGGCTGATCGCCGTCGTCGAGACCGATGATCGACAACCGGGTGTGGCCCAGCGCCATGCGCTGGTCCGTGGACCACCAGGTTCGGGTGGCGTCAGGGCCCCGGTGTTCCAACGTCGCCAGTGCGGCGTCGAATCGGTCCCGCCGCGAGCCCGGACGTCCCGCGAGCAGTGTGAGAAATCCGCACATAGGACCGGCTCCGTCATCGGCGTGTTGTGATCGGCGGTGAGACTATCGAGCGAGCTCCAACATCTGGTCGACGTAGGAGTTCGCAAGGGTCCGGTCTGCGACGGCGAGATGCTGCCTGGCACGGTGACGAGCTGCGGAGGTCAGGTACAAGCGCTCGTAGAGAAAGCCGCGCCCGGCGAGCCCCGTGCCGACGAAATCCCACGCGAGCCGGAAGAGCGCAGCGCGATCTTCAGCGCCGACCCCCATTTCTGGCGGCTCGGTCTGCTGCTCACACTCCAAGGGCAGCCGGTCGAGCCCGCAGCGCGCCGTCGCTTCCTCGCGGTACGCAGCCAGGTTCAAGAGACGAGCCGAGCCTTCTTCCAAGCGGTTCTGGGCGAGTTCATCGCCGATGGTCGGAGGGAGCGCGTGCTCGCCAGGTACTTCATGGCAGTCGCGGACGGCATCTTCATCGCCGCTCAGGCCGAGGGGCTCGGCGACCCGGAGGCTCGCGCGGGAGCGCCGTACTGGGCGAACACGGGTCCCGATCCGGCCTGGTAGGCCTGTAGGTCTTCCACCGCAGCTGGATTCGGCGTGACCACGACCACGAGATGCGCGCCCTCACGGTCGGGAACATGGCAGGACCGAAGGCGGAGACAGGGGCATCTCGGATCAGCTGCCGGACGCCGAACCGTGCGGAGACCTCGGCGCCGGCCGACTGCGTGACGCTGCGTTGGCGGGCTACAGGCCGACGTCGGCGTCGGGCAGTGGCGCGTACGGCGACAGGTCGGCCAGGATCCCCGACGGATCGGCCGACCAGTCGAGCACCAGGGCCTGGCCGCGAGAGCGACGCCCAACGGCGGTTCGCAGCCAGTCGAACGGTGTCGCCCGGACGACGAGATCCAGCTCGCTCGGCGCGTCGGGCGGGCCGAAGCTCGTGCCATCGGCGAGCTCAACGCCGAGTGTGGTGCCCGTGCGCTCGAACAACAGGCCGGGGACCACTGCGCCGTAGGTGTGGGCTGCACAGCTCGTCGCCACGTCCCCCGGGTCGACCGGCTCGCCCAAGGCGTGGAGGACGTCCTGGCGATGCACGGTGAGGTCGGCGGTCAGCCGGTGGCCAATCCACTCATCATCGGTCATCAGCTGCTCCATCGCTCCGCCGTGTCCGATCCACTCGTCGCAGATGGCGTCGAGCGTCATCTGACGTCTGGAGCTGACCTGATGGGTCGTCCGCTCGGGCGTTCCGAGGCCTTCACGAAGACCGTCGGCGATGTCCGATGCCAGCCCACAGACGTGTGCGGTGACGTCGACCACCGTCCAGCCCGGCGTGATCGGGACCGGCTCGTGCACGACCTCGTCAGGTGCCGCCCGCACTCTGGCAATCAGGTCGTTGCGGAGGTCGCGGTAGATCGGCCACGGGCGTGGGTCGGCGATGCTCATCGGCGGAGGGCTCCTCGGCGGTCGGCTCTGGTCCGGATGATGTGTAGCTCGTCATCCGTCGGCAGCGCTGTCTCCGGCACATGCTCGGGGACGATCAGCTCGAAGCCCGTGTTCTCCACGACTTCCTCGACGCTGACTCCGGGATGGACGGACATCAGGCGCAGGTGCTTGGTGTCGTCGGTGAAGTCCATGACGCAGAGAGGCGTCACGCAGTACTTGGGGCCGCCTCCGGGCAAGCCGAGTTCGCGGCGGGAGTTGGGGTCGCCGTCGCCCCAGCCGAACGCGCTCACGTAGTCGCACCGATCGACGAACGTCCGTGTCGTGTGCGAGTTGAGGACGATGTAATACCTGCCCACATGGGTGGCCAGCGTGGACGTGCCCACCGAACCGGGCCCGCGGAAGTCGAGCCGGTGGTAGTCGTCGCCCGTGCCGATCAGATTGGTGTTGCCGTGCTTGTCGACCTGGACACCACCGATGAAGAAGACATGGCTGCTCCAGTCCTTCACCCGGTCGAATCGGTGCCCGGTATCGCTGTAGCTCTCGGCCCAGCGCACGACCCGCCGGTCCCAGCCGAACTCCGGGGTGGGGAGCACATCGAGGTGGGCGGCGTTGAAACGGGCGCCGATAAAGATCAGCTCCATGTTGGGTCCGTGGCTGAAGTGCGCCAGGCGGACGGCGACCTCGGGGACCGGCATCGCAGCTCCGATGCGGAGGATTTCGCCGTCCTCGAGCTCGTTGGCCAACAAGGCCGCCATGATCTCGAGTCGCGTCGGTGGTTGCTCGTCGCTCATCGATCAGTACTCGTGAAGTGACAGAAGCTGGGTCACGCCGATCAGCTCCAGGTAGTCGAGATGGCTTGCTGGCTCGCGGCAGTACGTGGTGATGAACGAATCGAGCTTCGAGCGATCACCCTCGCGTTGCGCCGTGGTCGCAGCGGCGACGTACTCGCGCGTGGCCGCCTTGTCCTGCACGTGGAAACCGCGGCTGTAGAACGGATGCGCGCCGAAGGGGAGCCGCACGACGGCATCGATGCTGGCGATCGTGGTGGCCCACGGGTTCGCGCGGATCTCTTCATTGGGGAGGATCTTCTCCACCTGCACGATCGTGCGGTCGGCCGCGCGCTGGAGGAACAGGTCGAGCCAGCCGGGTCCTCCGATGTGCTGCACGTTGCCGAACGCGTCCGCGTACGCCGCGTGGAGGATCGTCACGTCGATGTCGATCGCCGGCACCGCGAGCAGCGTCTCGCCGCTGATGGGATCGTTGAAGACCTGCAGGTCGGTGTTGACCTCCGGGAGAGATGTTCCGAGGCCGCCGCGCCAGGGAAGGAACGGAAGGCCCTGCGCCGCGGCCCGAAGGCCCGCGACGAGGACTCCCTCCTCGCATTCCCAGACCTCGATGTCGCCTGCTTCGGCAGCGGCGCGGAACGCCGGCCCGCCGCCGACGTAGTACGCAGCGGTCTTCCGGACACACCCCGCCGCGATGAGCAGATCGAGTCCGAGACCGCTGCCGACGACCGTCAGGTCGCGGACCCCGCGCCGGACGATGTGGCGGATCATCGCCATCGGCGCGGGATCACCGATCGCGATCGTCATCCCGTCGGTGATCCATGTCGCCGCTTCGTGTTCGTCGATGAGACGCTCGGATCGGTCAGGGTGACTCACCCCGCCATCTTCCACGAAATCGAGGCGGTTTGTCGCGCCGGAGCGCCACGGGGCGCCTCGTTTCTGTGACGTGGCCGGCGAGATCGCCTGCAGGCAAATGATGCGGCGGTCAGGTGAAGGCCGGAAGAACCTCGGTCTCCATCAGCTGACGCGCGCCGCGTCCCTCCCCGGAATCCTCGAGCTGGAAGCTCGCTGCGATGAGGACCTTGTCGAGGCCGAGATCCTCGAGCGACCGGAGCCGCTCGATGCAGTGATCGGGAGGACCCGCGATGCCGAACTCGTCGATGAACTCCGACGTCAGGGTCTCCGCCTGACGCGATTCGTTTCGGGAGTGGCTTCCCATGTCGTACACGTCGTGGATCGTCCGCAGCGACGTCTCCGTGGTGTCGGTCGCAGGTCCGATCACGGTGCCGTGCATGACGGAGAACCGGGCGAAGATCGACACGGCGCCCTTGATCAATTCGCGGGCCCGCTCGATGTCGCGATGACAGACGCAGTTGACGTACGCGCCGAACTTCACTCCGTCGGGGTCGAGGCCCGCGTCCGTGCGGGCTTGCTTGGCGACCTCGATTCCCCAGGCGATTCGCTTCGGGTCTGATCCGAGGGCGAGCATGACCCGCTCCGCGTGCACCGCAGCGATCCCGATCACACGGGGACCGGTCGCCGAGACCTCGACAGGCACCTTGCGCTCGGCGCGGTTCCAGACCATCCGGCTGACTCCGGGCCCCGACGCCAGCTCCATCTCGTCGACCGGCGGCGCGACATTGACGGGGATGTCGACGTCTTCGAACGGAACCTCGTCGCCCCGCAAGTACGCCTGGACCTGCTGCAGGTGGCGCTCGAAGTGAGCCACGGTGCCGGGCGCTCGTCCCAGATGGGCCAGCGCCGAGTCTCCGCGTCCGATCCCGAACACCATGCGGCCACCCGACACTGCATCCACGCTCAGCGCACCGGCGGCGTTGGCCGCGGCCACCCGCGTCACCGAGTTCCCGACCGCCGTACCGAGGCCGATCCGGTCGGTGACCGTCGCCGCGACTGCGAGGGCGACGAACGCGTCGCCGCTGAGGTTCTGCGAGTCCACGACACACAGTCCGTCCCAGCCGGCCGCCTCGGTCTCCGTTGCCGTCCGGGCGATTCTCCGCGGCGCCGCGACCGAGTGCCTCCAGATCTCCATGGGCGCCACCTTAGAAGGCGACCGTTACGCCCATTGGTGGAAGTCCGGGTCGTTGTAGGGCGGCGCACCGTGGGTGGGGCAGCGGGCGATGAGCTCGGTTCGACTCGGCGGGATGCGCGGGAAATGCCCTCGGCCGGTGGCATGCGTCTTTCCCGCGACGGTGGCGCCACACAGGGGGCAGGCGTGGCTCTCGAGCTCGTGGGCAAGGGGACGGCGTCCGTGCTTCAGCCAGCTCCACAGGCGCGAGCCGACGGCCACGTCAGCAGGTGGTGCTGAGCTGGCGCATCAGCCGGGTGCCGCCCGGCTCCCAACCGTCGCGCGAGTGGAGCGCACCGAGGGTGTCGAACATCACCAGATCGCCCACCCGCCACTCGTGCGCGTAGACCCGCTCGGGCGCGGTGGAGAGCTCGTGGAGTTCCTTCAGGATCGCCGAGCTCTCGTCGCGCGGGAGACCGAGAATTTGCTTGGTGATGCCGCGGCTCACGTAGAGGATCTCGCGGCCCGTGTCGGGGTGGACGAACACGACCGGGTGCTCCGCCTCGGGGATGTCGGGCCGTTCGACCCCCGCCGCCTCGTCGCGGCGCTTCTTCTCGATGAACTGGTTGCGCAGCTTCACGTCCTCGTCGCCGAGATCTTCCTTCACGTACCCGGTGATCGAGTGAACGGCGCGGAGACCGCGCAGGCGCTCGACGGTCTCCTCCGGGAGCGCGCCGAGCGCCGTGTACTGGCTGCAGAAGTAGGTGCGGGGCGCGTCGGGCGGGAGCTCGACCGCGTTGAGGAAGCTCTCCTTGCCCGGCTTCTGCACGTAGCTGTAGTCGGCGTGCCATTCGAGCGGGGTGGCGCCGCCGGTGCCCTTCGGGATGCCGTCGTCGCCGACCTCGTTGGTCACGGGCAGGATCTCGGGGCGATCGCCGACGTCGCGGAACCACTCCGAGCCGAGGATCAGATCGCCGAAACGCTCGGCGAAGCCGACGAGCGCATCGTCGCTCGGCTGGTTCTGGCCGCGGAACACGAGCACCAGGTGGTCGATCAGACCCCGGCGGATGGTCGCTTCGTCTTCGGCGCTCAGTGGCTCCTCGGGTTCCCACCCCGTGACCAGTGCGCCCACTGGTTCGCCTTCGAGTGCGGTGATCTCGAGCCCCATGTGACTCGCCCCCTTGGTCCTCCTCCGTTCTGCCGGCTTGCTGTGCCACCGGAGTCGCACTGGAAGCTGGCAGACGGGTCGTCGACCTCTTCAGTATGCGCCGTCGGTGCGGAGCTCGTCGATGTCCTCCCACGTGAACCCGGCCTCGAGAAGCACTTCCTCAGTGTGCTGGCCGACGTGCGGTGCGACCACACCCGGTTCAGTCGGTGTGGCGGAGAGGTGGATCGGGTTGCCGACGACTGTGATCGGGCCGTACTCCGGGTGCTCCACCTGGCGCACGTAGCCGTTCACGATGTTGGTCTCGTCGGTGATGATCTGGTCGTAGGTCTTTACGCTGCCCCAGCGCTGACCGTGGGCACGCAGTCGGTCTTCCCACTCCGCCGTCGTGCGGGTGGGGAAGACCTCGTTCATGATCTCGCGGAGCGCCTCCAGGTTCTCCGGTGTCTGAAGCAACGTGGCGAAGCGAGGGTCGTCCCGCAGATCGGAGCGGTCGATGCAGTCGGCGAAGTTGTTCCAGAGGTGCTCGGGTACGCCGAGCAGGTAGATGTAGCCATCCGCCGTGGGGCAACGGTGGACGAGGGCGCGGATGATCGTGTGCCGATCGTTCGGACGCCCGGGGTGCTTGCCCGTCAACATCGCCCATGTCATCTCCGACGCCTGGGCGTAGATGGCGCTGCCGACGAGGGACACATCCACCCGCTGGCCTTCACCCGTGCGCTCGCGGTGCACCAGCGCCGCCAGGACACCGGTGATCATGTTCTGGGCGCCCAGGTGATCGCTGATGACCGACCCGACGATCGTTGGGTGTCCGTCATCGTGGCCGGTCACCGACACGATTCCCCCCTCCGCCTGGCCGACCATGTCAGCGCCCTCGCGGAGGGCGTTGGGGCCTTCGGGACCGAAGGTGGAGCCACCGGCGTAGATGATCGTTGGGTTGACCGCCTTCACGTCCTCGTACCCGATGCCCCACTCCTCGACGGTGCCGGGAACGAAGTTGTGGATGATCACGTCGACCGTCTCGGCGAGCTTCATGAAGGCCCGCCGACCGCCCGCCGTTCGCAGGTCGAGCGCGGCCGACCGCTTCCCCCGGTTGTTCCCTTCGAGATACGGCGACCTGGCGTCCGTCTCGCTGACCGTGAGCCACCGCCCGAGATCACCGACCTCGGGCAGTTCGATCTTGATCACGTCGGCGCCGAGATCCCCCAGCATCGACGCAGCCTGCGGACCCTGGACGAGGATCGACAGATCCAGAACCTTGTAACCCGTGAGTGCCCCCATGGGCACGCAAGCTACTTGGTGGCGTGAGGCTGCCTAGCCGGGGACGAGCGCGCGGACGTCGGTCGGTGATGGGCCGCCGGGCATGAACATCACGACGGCTGTCTCGAACCCGACGGTGGCGAACCGGTCCAGGCGCTCCGCGAGTTCACCGAGGTCTGTTTCGGCGGTCAGCTGGATGGTGGAGACGATGGCCCTGCCGCCACCGGCGGCGCTGTAGCGGGCGTGAGCGGCGACGACCTCGTCGGCGGTTCGGTACGCGTTGGAGGCAATCCAGCCGTCGTAGTGGCGGGCCGCTCGTTCGACGCCGTCGCCCCACGTGCCGAAGAGCAGCGGGATGTCGCCCTGCACCTCGGGCCACGGTGCCAGCTGGTAGTCGTCGGTACCGCCCTCGTTCAACGCCTGCCGGATCTCGGTGATCGACGTGTTGTAGCGGCGAAACCGGTCGTCGTAGTCGCGTTCGTGCACGGCGAAGTCGTTGGCGGTCGAACCGGCGCCGACACCGAGGCTGAGGCGCGGACCCGCGACCTGACGTAGTGAGAGCGCCTGGTGGGCGAGGGCTCCGGGCGCATAGAGGGGGACCTGGATGACGGCGGTGCCCAGTTCGACGGTGGAGGTGGCGGCAGCTGCGGCCGAGAGGGCGACGAACGGATCGGTGAGCATGAAACCGCGGCCGAGAGCCTGGGCGGACCAGAGGCTGTCGAAACCTTCTGCTTCGAGCTGCGCTGCCTGGTCGGGGATCGTCCTCGCGGCCCCCGCATCAACGATCGGACCGAGCAGTGCGCCGAGTTTCATCCGCCGCATCGTACGAAGTTCCGGACAATGGGGTCAGACACGTGTCTGACCCCTAGTGCGCGCGGAGGGTGGGAAATACCGCGGGCGGCTGCTGTCTGTGGGAATCTTCGGCGATGGGGGAAGCAGCTGAGGGAGGGAACGCCGACGGCGAGATGGACGACGATGCGCCGCTCGCCGGCATCAAGGTGGTCGAGTTCTCGATGTACGTGCAGGGTCCCGTCGCAGGGTTGGCCCTTGGAAGCCTCGGCGCAGACGTCGTCAAGATCGAACAGGTCGGCCAGGCCGACTACATGCGTTCGTTCCACAGTGTCTTCGGGGTCGTGTTCGACGACCGCGGGCGTGAATGGATGTACGCCTCACTCAATCGCAACAAGCGCTCGCTCGTCCTCGACATTCGGTCCGAGGCGGGCCGCCCGGTGTTCGAGCGGATGATCGCCGATGCAGACGTCTTCGTCACCAATCTCCGCGAGAGTGGCCTCGCCCGCTACGGCGCCGACCCCAACACCCTCATGGCGATCAACCCTCGGCTGATTTACTGCCGCGGCGGCGGGTTCGGACTCCGTGGCGATCTGGCGGAGGACCTCTGTCAGGACACGGTCGGAATGGCGTACGCCGGCTTCATGGACAGCACCGCGCCCACCGACGTGCCCAACTACCCGCCCGGCTCGATGAGCGACATCCTCACCGGCACGCACATGGCGTCGGCAGTCCTCGCCGGTCTGGTGAAGCGCGACCGAACGGGCAAGGGCTCGGTGGTCGGGACCTCGCAGACGCAGTCGCTCATCTGGATGCAGCTCCAGACCCTCGGCGTCGCCGCCAACATGGACGCTCGGCTCGAACGCTTCGATCCCATGGGGGCGTCGAACCCACTGTTCACCGTGTATGAAACCTCCGATGGCTGGATCGCTATCGCTGCGCTGCAAGCACCGCAGTGGATCGGCATCGCGAACGCGGTCGGCCTCGAGTGGATGCTCGAGGACGAACGGTTCGCGAGTTTCCTAGCAGTGCAGCGACACGCCGATGAGTTCCGGGTGGTTTTCGCCGAGCATCTTCGGACGAACACCACCGAGCACTGGTGGCGAGTGCTTCGGCCGTCGGGCGCGTGGGTGTCGCCGGTCAACCGTCTCCGCGACCTGCCGCACGACCAGAACATCCTCGACAACGAGTACCTCGTGACGTTCGACGACGGGTTCGTCGGCCCGCCGTCGCCCTTCGACGTCGACGACTATCGCGGTGCGCGCGGAGCCGCGGCCGAATACGGCGAGCACACCGACGAGATCCTCCACGAGCTCGGCTACTCCGACGAGGAGATCATCGATCTGAAGGTGGCGGACGCCGTCTGGTAGCTCAGGCAGGAGCGGGGAGAAGTGGCTCCTTGGTGGCGCTCACGACCAGCGGGTTACCGACTCGAATCTCGGCGTCGACCGGCGTGATGCCTGCTGACACCCCGAACAGGGCGTTCCCTTCGACGACCCGCTTGAGCGTTCCTTCGAGCGGCGTCGAATCGCACCAGCGGTGGGCCTTGAGCACGACGGCGGGTTCCTTCCGCCGTTCGCCGCTCAGCTGATCGATCTGGGGAACAGCGCACCGCGGCCACGGCAGCCCGAACTCCAGCGCCGCCTCACCTAGCGAACCGGTCTCCCAGGTGTCCTCTGCCCACGGCGCGTCGGTCTCGACGATGAGGTTGGCCCTGAAGCGCTCCATCCCGAAGGGTTCGTTGGCCCGCTTCACCAGCCAATCGAGCGACGCCGTGTTGGCCACCAGGACCGGGGAGAGGTCGACGAAGGTGATGGTCTGGCCGAACTGGTCGATCTTGGAGGGCGGCGTGTAGCCCGCCTCCGGGGCCGCGACGAACCGGTGCGGTGCACCGAGCAGCGTCGAGACCCACTCCGCCGCCTCGTCTCCGGCATCGGTCACCTCCACCGGCACGCCGATCAGGCTGGTCGCGGTGGCCGAACCTCCACCTGCGCGAGACAACGTGGCCGAGCCGCTGCCCTCAGCGCTGACGATCACGTCGTCTCCATCGAGCGCGGTGTCGACGGTGGCGAGCAGTGGCTCGGTGCGCTGGGTTACACACGCGCCTTCCGCGTCGACCACTTGCCAGACGCGGTCGCCGGCGAGGCCCGCGGCGGTCACGACGGCCGTGTCCGCCTCCACTCGGCGGCAGCCCTTCACGGGGTGGATGTGGATGGCGCTCAGGATCCCGTCGGTCATGGCCGAACCCTAACTGCCCCTTTCGCAGGTGGTTCGCAGGTGGTTCGCCGGTCGGCGATCATGGATCCGCAGGGGAGGTCGCCGTGCAGCTGTCCTACACCGAAGACGAGCTCATGTCGGAACACGACTACGCGGAGCCGCATCTCGCCGACGGACGCCGTCTGCATGGCGGCTTCATGGCGGACGGCTCGTATCAGCCGCCACGTTCGCTCGACCGTGTGAGGGCGTTCGACTCGTGGGCGACCGCTCTCGAAGGGAAGGGCGGCGGGCCACTCGACGCAGACAGCTCGCTCCTCACGGGCGTACGGCTCCCCAACCTCGATCCGCACCTCCTGCTGCTCCGATCCGGCATCGGGCGCCACTTCTGGCACATGCTCACGGTCACCGGCAAGATCGAAGCCCGGGGCCGTCTGCTCGCCGAGATCGACTTCCCTGACCTGCAGGACTCGATCGTCGAAGACATCTCCGAGATGGCGATCGGCCATCTCAACAAGGGCCTGCTCGTCGCGCACGGCTTGGACGAAG
Source organism: uncultured Acidimicrobiales bacterium (assembly GCA_964443165.1). Lineage (GTDB taxonomy): Bacteria > Actinomycetota > Acidimicrobiia > Acidimicrobiales > Poriferisodalaceae > JAYPWI01. The sequence goes on along the minus strand of CAYUBX010000005.1, from coordinate 4,584 downwards.
GTGGCGTGCTCGACCGGTCGATCGGCGCACACGACGAGATGTGGTTCGCGGCGCGCGATCTCGCCTTTGGCCCCGGCGCCTTCGACGACGTCGAACCGCCTGATCGCATCGGACGTCCCGAAACCGGTGACCGGGCCGCGCCGGAGGTCTCGCCCGAGGCCGAGGGGTTGCTGTCGTTCCTGATGAACCTGTTGATCATCGAGTTCCGGGCCGAGATCGGCTTCGCGATGACCCAGGACATCCTCCGCACGCCGGATCTCTTCACCGACCGGCGTGAGGCGACCGAGGACGCCGCGGAGATCATCGAGCGGATCCGCATCGACGAGCTCATCCACGTGAGCTCGCTGTGCCTCTACCTCGGCGAGCTGCGGACCGTGAACTTCCGCACCGTCGACGGGGGCCAGATCGCTGGCGCCGAACTCATCGACCGGATGTGGAACGACCTCGTTCGCTGGGCCACGGTCGATCAACCCGTGCTCGCCGCTCGCCAGCTGCGCGAGGCGCTCGAACCGCTGATCCTCGAGCACCCCGAGGGCGCAGCAGTGCTCACCGAGTTCGATCGGATCAGCGATCTCGCACCACTCCCTGCGGAGGAATCGGCATGAAGTTCGGCATCTTCTACGAGCACCAGCTCCCTCGTCCGTGGGACGACGGCGCCGAGCAGAAGCTCTTCCAGGACGCGTTGAGCCAGGTCGAGCTCGCCGATCAGCTGGGCATCGACCACGCATGGGAGGTGGAGCACCACTTCTTGGAGGAGTACAGCCACTCGTCGGCCCCTGAGGTCTTCCTCGCTGCGGGATCCCAGCGCACCGAGCAGATCCGCCTCGGTCACGGGATCGTGTTGATGCCACCCGGCTACAACCACCCGGCCCGAATCGCCGAACGCGTCGCCACGCTCGACCTCGTGTCCAACGGTCGTGTCGAGTGGGGGACCGGCGAATCCGCGTCCCGCGCCGAGCTCGAAGGGTTCGGCGTGAACCCGGATCAGCGTCGTGCGATGTGGCGCGAGACCGTCGAGCAGGTGGCCAACATGCTCGCCATGAACCCCTATCCGGGGTTCGACGGCGAGTTCTTCTCGATGCCACCGCGCAACGTCGTGCCCAAGCCGGTCCAGCGGCCGCATCCACCGCTCTGGGTCGCGTGCTCCAATCGCGAGACGATCCACCTCGCAGCTCAGCTCGGGATCGGCGCGCTGACGTTCGCCTTCGTCGACCCGGCCGAAGCTCAGCTCTGGGTGAAGGACTACTACGAGACCTTCAAGAACGAGTGCGTCCCGATCGGGCACACCGTCAACCCCAACGTCGCCATGGTGACATCGTTCTCGCTCCACCAGGACCATGACGAAGCGGTGCGGCGCGGGATGGACGGGTTCCGCTTCTTCCAGTTCGCGCTGGGTCACCACTACGCATTCGGCGAGCACCAGCCCGGCCGCACGAACATCTGGGATCACTACGTCGCGGTGCGGGACAACATCGGCCTCGACTTCCTCGGCGGAGGAACCGGCGGCATCGGTACCCCCGACGAGATGCGCGACCACCTTCGCGGGTTCGCCGACTCGGGTGTGGACCAGACCGTGTTCATCCAGCAGGGCGGCAACAACACGCACGAGCACATCTGCGAGGCGCTCGAACTGTTCGCCGACGAGGTGATGCCCGAGTTCAAGTCCAACGAGGTCGAGCGCCAGGGGGAGAAGGACGAGGAGCTGGCGCCCTACGTGGAGCGGGCCTTCGAACGGAAGGCCGAACTCGGCGAGGCCATGCAGCAGGTCGAGGTCGAGCCATATCCGGCATACGGCAACACCGTCGCCGAGGTCGACGTCGACTCACTGCCCGACGCCCAGCGGCGTCGCTACGAGGTGTTCCAGCAGCTCCGGAAGGTCGTCGAGGAACACGCCTCAGGGGAGTAGGGCCGACAGTCAGAGAGCTACCCCGGAGGATTCCCCGGGCTGCGGTGGGTTTCGACGTTGGCGTGGACGTCGATGAGGACGGTCCGGCCCGCTGCGTTCTCCGCCTGGGCCTGCTCGAGCGCTGCCCGGAGCTCGGCCGCCGTTCGCACGGTGATCCCGATGGCTCCCATGCCCTCGGCGATCTTGGCGTAGTCACCTGTCATTTGGGTCACGCCGTACTCACGGCGGGCGGTGGTGGGATCCATCGGTGACCCGTGCGGGTAGGTGGCCATGTTGCCGTTGTTGAGCAGGACCGTCGTGATCGCCACCCCGGCTCGTGCAGCGGTCTCGATGTCGGTGCCTGACATGCCGAACGCGCCGTCGCCCATCACGTTGAGGCAGAAGCGGTCCGGGTGGGCGAGCTTGGCTCCGATCACGAGGGGGATGCCGAATCCGAGGTGGGTCGTCTTGCCCCAACCGACGTACGAGTGCGGCGTGGACGCGGCGTAGAACGGCACGAGGCAGTCGCGCGGAGCGCCTGCGTCGTGGGTGACGATCGAGATGTCCCGATCGAGCGTCTCGTTGAGCTCGTTGATCACCCGGTAGTAGCTCAGCGGCTTCTCGTCGCTCGCCAGAAGCGGAGCCCACGTACCTCTCCACTCCGCCTGTGCTGCGGCGACGCGTGCCTCGATTCCCGTGCGGTCGCGACCGTCACCGACACGCGATCGAACCTCGTCGATCAGCGCGCGCAAGGTCAGCCGCACGTCGCCCACCAGCCCGATGTCGACGTTCTCGTCCTTGCCGATCTCGTCCGGGTTGTTGGTGTTCTGGATCAGCGTCGCCCGCCGGGGCACCCGCTGCCCGTAGGGCGTGCGGGTGAGGCTCGATCCGAGCGCGAGCAGGCAGTCCGTCTCAGCGAGCCACGCGGCCGCCGGCCCTGTGGCGGTCATGCCTCCGGCTCCCACCGACAAGGGGTGATCTTCGGGGAGCGCCGACTTTCCCTGCATCGTGCAGAAGACGGGAACAGCGGCGAGCTCCGCGAGCTCTCGCAGCTCGTCGGTCGCCCTGCCGAACAGAACGCCGCCGCCGGCCCACAACAGAGGGTTGTCCGCTCCGAGCAGCGCGTCCACGGCGGCGGACACGTCGGCTGGATCGGGGCCGGAGACGATCATCGATGGCGAGCTGTACTTGTCGATGGCGTCGTCTGGTACCTCTTCACGGCAGACGTCAGCGGTCAGTTCGACCACAACGGGGCCTGCAGCGCCGTTCTTCAGTGCAGCGAAGGCCCGTCGCATCGCGGCGTTGATGTCGGAGGAGCGTCGCAGCGACTCCACCGACTTCACGACGCCTCGGTAGTTCTCCTCGGCCGAGTAGTTGGGCCGCACCGCCAGCTCCCCGGCCCCCGGTCCTCCGGGAAGCACCAGGACCGGGATGTTGTCTGCGAAGGACTGAGCGATCCCGCCAAGAGCGTTCTCCGCGCCGGCCTGGCTCTGTACGGCCACCACACCGAATCGCTGCCGGTCGCTCACCCGGCTGTACCCGTCGGCCGCCATGACGGCTCCCCGCTCGTGGCGAAATGCGATCGGGCGGATCCCGATCTCCGCGCAGGCCTCGATGAGCGGATTGTTGGGGAAGCAGGCGATCCACTCCACCCCTTCGCGCTGCAGGATTCGGGCGATCAGCTGGTTGCCGTCCATGGCCCGACCTTTGTCGGGTCCCGCGTCGCTGTCCACTCCACTTGCGTAGGCTCTGGTCTCGACAAGGGGGACGAACATGAAGTTCGGCATCTTCTACGAGCTGTCCGTACCGCGTCCGTTCGAGGACAACGAGCGGCTGGTCTACGAGAACTCACTCGAGCAGGTGAAGCTGGCGGACCAGCTCGGTTTCGACCAGGTGTGGGCCGTCGAGCACCACTTTCTGGAGGAGTACAGCCATTGCTCCGCGCCGGAGCTGTTTCTCACCGCGTGTGCGATGGTCACCGAGAAGATTCGAGTCGGGCACGGCATCGTGACGTGCGTCCCCGAGTTCAACCATCCGATCCGAATCGCCGAACGCGCCGCCGTGCTCGACGTGCTGTCAGGCGGCCGGCTGGAGATGGGGACGGGCCGGTCGGCCACGTGGACCGAGCTCGGAGGCTTTCAGGCCGATCCCGACACGACGAAGAAAAGCTGGGACGAGTTCGTCCACGCGATCCCGAAGATGTGGACCCAGGAGCGCTACCGCCACGACGGGCAGTTCTTCTCGATGCCGTCGCGCGCCGTTCTCCCGAAGCCGATCCAGAAGCCGCACCCTCCGCTGTGGGTCGCTGTGTCGAGTCCGGGCACCGAAGACGACGCAGCGGACCGCGGCATGGGTTGCCTCGGGGTGAACTTCACGTCGTTTGCCGAGCAGGAGCGAAAGGTGCGGGAGTACCGGAAGCGAATCCAGCACTGCGAACCAGCGGGGGACTTCGTCAACGACCAGCTGAACACGATCAACTTCCTCTACTGCCACGACGACAGTGAGGTCGGCGTGAGCACGGGCCGACGGATGATGGGTCAGTTTCAGTACATGGCGGGCCAACTCGACATGGCGAAAGAGGTGTACCCCACTCGTGCCTACCCGAGCGCCGGTCTCCTCGCCGGAGCGCGCCGCCAGGCGGCGAGTCCCGGCGATCTCAAGGAACCGCCTGAGGGCATCGCAGTCGGTAACCCCGATCA
>CAYUBX010000004.1:0-18943 GCA_964443165.1 uncultured Acidimicrobiales bacterium | reverse complement strand
GACCCCGTATCGCTCGGCGATGTCCCACAGCCGATCCTTGGGCCAATCGGCCCGGTCACCGTCGCGGAACTCGGGTCGCGGTGTGTCTGGCGTGCCCTCGTACATCACCGACGTGGCGCCGTTGGCCAGCGGCCCATAGACGATGTAGCTGTGGCCGGTGACCCAACCGATGTCGGCTGCGCACCAGTAGATGTCCTCGTCCGGCTTGAGGTCGAAGATGTACCGATGGGTGAACGCCACCTGGGTGAGATACCCGCCGGTGGTGTGCATGATGCCCTTGGGCTTCGCGGTGGTACCCGAGGTGTACAGCAGATAGAGCAGGTCCTCGGAATCCATGGGCTCCGCGGGGCAGTCTGCTGACGCGTCTGCCATGAGGTCGTGCCACCAGTGATCCACGGAGTCGTTCCAGGCCACGTCTTGGCCGGTGCGCTGGACGACGACGACGTTCTCGATCGAGGACGTCGCGGCGACCGATGCATCAGCGGTGTCCTTGAGCCCGAAGGGATCACCTCGTCGGTAGCCGCCGTCTGCGGTGATGAGGACCTTTGCGCTGGCATCGTCGATGCGATCGGACAGCGAGTCGGCCGAGAAGCCACCGAACACGATCGAGTGGGGCGCTCCGATGCGCGAGCAGGCGAGCATGGCCACGGGCAGCTCGAGAATCATCGGCATGTAGATGCAGACCCGGTCGCCCTTCTCGACGCCGAGGCCCTTGAGGACGTTGGCGAACTGGCAGACCTCGGTGAGCAGGTCGCTGTAGGTCATCGTGCGCGTGTCGCCCGGTTCGCCTTCCCAGTGGAAGGCCACCCTGTCGCCACGGCCGTCCTCCACGTGACGGTCGAGGCAGTTGTACGACATGTTGAGCTTGCCGCCGACGAACCACTTGGCGAAGGGCAGGTCCCACTCGAGAACCGTGTCGAAATCCTCGAACCAGGTCACCAGCTCGCGCGCCTGTCGAGCCCAGAAGCCGAGCCTGTCCGCGTCGGCCTCCTCGTAGAGCGATCGATCCGCCACGAGGGCGCCCGCTTGGAAACCCGCCGGCGGCGGAAACGTCCGGTCCTCGACGTAGTAGTCCTCGATCGTCGGTTCCGACATTCCGGTCTCCCCTTTTCCGCTCGGCGGCTGCGGGTCGCGAGCCTAGTGGCACCCTTTCCCGGTCGTTGAGGCCGTCGCAGGGTAGAGGTCCTAGCGTGAGGCCTGATGTCGCACGCGGTCATGCGGTTTCGACGAGACCTGCGCCTCGAAGACAACCCGGCGTGGGCTGCGGCGTGCGACAGCGACTCGGTGACGGCGCTCTACGTTCTGGATCCCCGCCTGACCGCGCTGTCGCCGTTCTCGCGCCGGCGCGACGCGGCCGTCAACGACGCCGTCGACGCACTGGGTGTCAGCGTGCATCGCGACTGGGGTCATCTCGCGCAGCCACCTGGATCCGTCGTAACGCGCGCCGGTCACGTCTCGCGAGTGTTCACCCCGTGCTTCCGTGCTTGGGTTGGCCGGCCACTTCGACCCCCGGCGCTGCGCTCCGTGGACCCGTCTCTCACCGCAGATCCCGGCGAGGGCATCCCCGATCACGACAGTGCCGACGAAGCAGGGCCCGATGCCCTCGCGGAACGGCTCGCGCGCGCCGACGCGCTCACATCGACGCCTGGGTGGCGGGCCGGACCGGCTATCCGGTCGTCGATGCCGCGATGCGGCAACTCGCCACGACGGGCTGGCTGCACAACCGGCTCCGAATGGTGGCGGGCAGCTTTCTCACGAAGCACCTGCTCGTCGACTGGCGGATCGGTGAGGACGTCTTTCGCCGGGCGCTCGACGACGGCGACACGGCGCAGAACGTCGGCAACTGGCAATGGGTGGCCGGGACCGGGCATGACGCGGCGCCGTATTTCCGTATCTTCAGCCCGATCACGCAGTCGCGGAGATTCAGTCCAAACGGCGCCTACTTCCGCCGGTGGCTTCCCGAGCTCGCCGGTCTCGACGATCGCTCCATCCATGCACCATGGGAGACGGGGCCGCTGGACCTCGCGGAGGCCGGTGTGATCCTCGGCGACCACTATCCGTGGCCGATCGTGGATCATGGAGAGTCTCGGGAGCTCGCGCTGGCCGCCTACGCAGCTGCACGAGCACGCGAGTCGATTCACTGTCCGTGGCTGGAAGGTTGTTGCGCTTGTGTTCCCGGCGTTGCCTGTCCGTTCTGGTCGCCGGACTGGTCGTCACGGTGGTCGCCAGCTGGTACGTCGATCGGGCCGTCGACCGCCATGAACAAACAGTCGTGCAGCGTCACGCCGAGTCGGTGGCGTCCGCGGTGCGCCAGGTCGGCACGCCGATCGCCGAGGCGGTGGCTCTGGCCATGGTCCTCGGGGCCTCCGAGGAGACGCTCGCCACGTTCGACGAGCAGATGACGGTCGTGACCGAACGAAACCCACTCGTCCGAGCGGTCGCGATACTCGAGGTCGCGGACGGCGAGATCGAATCGCTCGCCCACGTGGGAACCTCACTCGACCTCTCTCGGGTCGATGGCACGTCCATCGAACAGGATCGCAGCGACTTCACGACGACGATCGCGTACCGAGACGGCGATGTGATCGTCTTCTCCGCCACCTTCCCGGTACCCGGCCGAGATGGCCGTGCCGTGTTCGGAGAGCTGGCCATTCAGACCGACTGGCTCCAATTCCTCGCGCAGGACACAGCCCGCACCATCAATCTCGACTACTACTTGATCGGTGGCGACGGCGAGCCGCAGATCTTGTACTCGACAGGAAGCGAACCCAGCGGCCAGTCGCACATGGAGAGCGTGAGCCTCGGGAGCAGCGACCTCGTCGTGGTGGCGACCGCAACGGACGGAACGATCAGCGACGCTGAGCAAGCGGCTCCGCTGGTGATCGCGGCCCTCGGTCTCCTCCTCACCGCACTCGGCGTGAGTGTCGTCAAGGCGATGGATCGGCGCCGCAAGGAGGTGGAGCGGCTCAGCGTGGAGACCGAACGCCTCGACGCCGCGTTGTCCGAGCGGTTCCGGATCGAGCGTGAGTTGGCGCACCGGGCCTATCACGACCCGCTTACAGGACTGCCCAACCGAGCCTGGCTGATCGACCGGCTCCAGGGAGGCGAGACCCCGAGTCCGACGGCGATCTTCTTCATCGATCTCGACGGCTTCAAGGTCGTGAACGACTCGCTGGGCCACGAGGTCGGCGATCGGCTGCTCGAAACGATCTCCGAGAGGCTCCAGACGGCACTGGACGGCGAGATCATCACGCGCTTCGGCGGCGACGAGTTCGTCATCATGACGTTCCGGAACCCCACCGACGCGATGATCGACAAGATCGCCGACCGCATTCGAGCCGCCGTGAGCCCGGCCTTGTTCACCGACTCGGGTGAGGTGTTCGTGACCGCGAGCATCGGTGTCCGGCGGGTCGAAGGCCGCCAGGCGGATCCGGAGGAGCTCCTCCGCGATGCCGACGCAGCGATGTACGCGGCCAAAGAGACCGGGCGGAACCGCCACGTCGTCTTCCATCCGCTGGTGCGGGATCGGGCCGTCGAGCGGCTGCGTCTCGACACGGGGATGCACCGGGCGCTCGACGCGGACGAGCTCCACGTCGAGTATCAGCCGATCGTCGACCTCGCCACCGGCGAGATGCGAGGAGCCGAAGCTTTGGTTCGGTGGCAGCACCCCGACCGGGGGCTGCTGCTGCCCGATCAGTTCCTGCCGATCTTGGCCGAGACGCCTCTGCTGGCGGGCCTCGACGAGGTGGTGGTGCACGCCGCCGCCGAGCAATTGGCGTTCTGGCAGGCCGATGGGCTCGACATCCACCTCGGAGTCAATCTGTCCGCGGCGAGCCTCGACCGTCCCGATCTCGTCGAGTTCCTCGGTCAGGTCGTGAGCGAGTACGACCTCGCAGAAGGGCGATTCGTCCTGGAGCTCACCGAAAAGCGGCTGGTCGACATCGCGGACCGGGGTTGGATCGAGCAGCTGCGCGAGAAGGGCCTGAGCGTCGGGATCGACGACTTCGGCACCGGATACTCCTCGCTCGCCTACCTGCGCGATCTACCCGTCGATTTCCTGAAGCTCGACCGGTCGTTCGTCGATCCGCTCGGGCGTGATCCTCGTACGGGGCTGATCGTGCGCACCCTTTTCCAGCTCGCTGACGACCTCGGCCTGCGCACGATCGCCGAGGGGGTCGAGACCTCGCTCCAGGCCAGCGTTCTCGGCAACTTCGGGTGCCGATTCGCGCAGGGCACGTGGTTCTCACCCCCGCTCGAACCCGACGAACTTCGTCGCCACATGGTGCGCCCGGTCGAGAGTTCCTGAATCTGGTCAGACCTGCCACTCGGCGACGAGAAAGTCGCCGAGCCCGCCGGTCGCGGTCAACGCTTGCGCTTCGTCGAGAACCGCACGGGCCGCGACATCCGCGGCGTTCGGGGCGGCGGCCGCTTCGTTCCATCGGCGGCTTGCGTCGGCGGTGAGGTCGTCCAGGCCATGGTCCCGCAGCCAGTCGCTCTGAGTTCGCATAGAGCGGGGGGACGGCAGCTGGTCGAACGCAACATCACAGGTGATGTCCTGCGACCCGGGCGAGGCCAGAACATCGCTCGCTCGACGATGGGAGCGGTACGTCCGCAACCACTCGCCCGCGGGACGTTTGGCCAGTTCGGCCGTGGTCGCCGTGCCGTAGTCGAAGATCAGCACGCGACCACGGGCGAGGGTCCCGAGCGCCCGCCGAACCCAGACGGCTGCTTTGAGCTGCAGTGGGACCCACCCGCCGGGCGGGCTGTCGGGAGCGAGTGCCGAAGCCATCTTCGCCGCGTCCTGGGGCGCGGGGCGACGGACGAACCGGTCGCCGTCGACGTGAATCTCGTCCCAGCCCGAGGCGCTCCGCTCCACGATCCGGGGCGGCAGGTTGTCGAGCAGTTCGTTGGCGATGACAGCACCCGTGAAGGGACCTGCGGGGAGGGCTGCGATGGCCGCGACCGGTATCTCCTCGCTCCCGGCGAAGCACTCGGCCGCCACGCGCTCGAGTGCTTCCGCCCGCTGCACGTCAGACCGCTCCACCATCACGTAGCGAATCGCGTCCCGGCAATCTTCGACCGAGAGCATCACGTCGCGGCAGAGTCTCCCCCGACCCGCACCACCCTCCACCACGACGAAGGGGTCGGGGCGACCGACCTCGACCCAGAGGTCATCGAGCCACAAGGCCACACAGGTTCCGAAGAGCGAGCTCGTTTCGACCGAGGTCGTGAAGTCGCCGTCGGCGTGACCGGCCCGCCCGCTCGTGCTGTAGAACCCCGCGGGCCCGTACAGCGCGTTGTCGACGTAGTCGTCGAAGCGAAGGATCGCTAGCCGCCCAGAGCGGACAGGACGCTGACCTCGCCGAAGTGGCCGACGAGTCCCGGGAGCACGCCGAAGGCGATGGTCGCGGCCACCGAGATGGCGAGCGCCGCACCGAGTGCACCGGTGACCTGCACAGGGCGATCGTCGTCGTCCGGCACCGGGTTGAACCACATCTGCACCAGGACCCGGGCGTAGTAGGCGAAGGCGATCACCGTGTTGATCGCGACCACGACGCCGAGCGCAGCCGCCCACGCGGTACCGGCATCGAGCAGCGCTCGGAAGAGACCGAACTTGGCGAACCAGCCGCCCGCCGGTGGGATCCCCGCGAGCGCAGCCAGGAAGATCGTCATCGCGACGGCCAACCCCGGCGCGTACTGGAAGAGGCCGCCGTAGCTGTCGATCTCTCCCGATCGTGTCTTGCGAGCGACTGCGAGAACCACGGCGAAGGCGCCCAGGTTCATGAAGGCGTAGATGATCATGTAGACCACGACAGCTTCCATCGCCCGATCGGCAGCGTCGCCCGCGACGGCGAACGGTACGAGCATGAAGCCGCCCTGGGCGACACCGGAGTAGGCCAGCAGACGAACGATGTTGGTCTGGCGCAGTGCGATCAGGTTGCCGATGGTCATCGTCAACGCCGCCAGGATCCAGAAGAACGGCTCGATCACGTCGTCGTTGGCCGGGAAGGCGACGAACACCAGTTGCAGCAGCGCCACCATGCCCGCGGCCTTCGACGCAACGGCGAGGAACGCTGTCACCGGGGTGGGAGCACCTTCATAGGTGTCCGGCGCCCATGTGTGGAAGGGCACGGCCGAGACCTTGAAGGCGAAGCCGATGAGGACGAAGAGGATGCCCACGATCGCGATCGGCTCGCTGCCACCGGCCGCCATCGCGACGGAGATGTCGTCGAACTCGGTCGAACCCGCGATGCCGAACACGAGCGACATTCCGTAGAGCATCACCGCCGAGGCGAAGACACCCATCAGGTAGTACTTGAGACCCGCCTCATTGGACCTCGGGCCGCCCTTGCGCCAGGCGGCGAGCATGTAGGCCGGGATCGAGAGCAGCTCGAGAGCGACGAAGACGCTGATCAGGTCACGGCTGCTCGACATCATGACCATGCCGAGAAGCGAGGTCAGCAGGAGGGTGTAGTACTCGTTCTCGTAGTAGTCGCCCTCGCGTATGTAGTCGACCGACATCAGCACGACCACGTAGCCAGACACCAAGAAGAGTGCCTTGAGGACGAGGGAGAAGTCGTCCACCACGTAGGCGCCGCCGAACATCGTGCGGGTGGTGCCATCGACGGCGAGCGTCAGGATCGGGATCAGGGTCGCGAGGAGACCGACACCGGCGAGCGTCGGCATTGCCTGCTTGGACTTGTCGTCCCAGATGATGTCGACGAGCGTCAGCAGGGTACCGACGGCCAGCAGCGTGATCTCGGGCGCGAGCGCATGCCAGTCGAGCGGCGGTCTGATGAACTCGAGTGGGACGTCCACGGATCAGCCCCCGGCCACGATCGCCTCGACGTTCGTGGTGATGTTGGTGACCACGTCGTCTGTGACGTTGAAGATCAGGTTCGGCCACACACCGAACAGGACGATTCCCACGAGGAACGGCATCCACGCGACCCACTCGTAGGTGTTGACGTCGGCGATGGTGTGCCCCTCGAACTCCGAGCTCGGCTCACCGAACGCGGTGCGCTGGTAGAGCCAGAGCAGGTAACCGGCGGCAAACACAGTGCCGACCGCCGCGATGACCATGTAGGTGCGGAAGGTCTCTTCGGCCATTCCCGCGCCGGGGTTGTAGGCGGACAGGATCGCCGGGAACTCACCCCAGAATCCGGCCAGACCCGGCAGACCCAGCGACGCCATCGACGCAAAGCCGAGGATCCACCCCATCTTGGGCGCAGACTTGAGGAGTCCGCCGAGCCGGTTGATCTCGAGGGTGTGGTAGCGCTCCTTCACCGATCCGGCGACGAAGAAGAGCATGCCGGTGATCAGGCCGTGAGCGATCATGCCGAACACCGCAGCGTTGATGCCGAAGTCGGTGAGGGTCGCGATGCCGAGCATCACGAAGCCCATGTGTGCGACCGACGAGAACGCGATCAAGCGTTTCATGTCGGTCTGGGCCAGGCAGCCCAACGCGCCGTAGATGATGCCGATCACCGCCAGCAGACCGATCCACGGCGCCCACTCGCGAGCGGCCTCGGGCAGGAACGGGATCGCGATCCGCACGAAGCCGTAGGTTCCGAGCTTCAAGAGGACCGCGGCAAGGATCACCGAGCCGACGGTGGGCGCCTGGGTGTGCGCGTCGGGGAGCCATGTGTGGAACGGGAACATCGGCACCTTGATGCCAAAGCCCATGAAGAGGCCGGCGAAGATCCAGACCTGCGTCGACTTGACGATGCCTGCGCCACCGAACGCCGTGAGGGCGCGCATGTCGAAGGTCGGCTCCTGGCTCAAGAAGAAGAGCGCCAGGAAGCTGATGATCATCAGCGCGGAACCGAAGAGCGTGTAGAGGAAGAACTTCAGCGACGCGTACTTGCGATCCTCGCCGCCCCAGACGCCGATGAGGAAGTACATCGGGAGCAGAACGACCTCGAAGAAGACGAAGAAGAGGATCAGGTCCTGGGCCACGAACGTGCCGTTCATACCCGTACCGAGGATCAGGATGAGGATCAGGAACGCCTTGGGGTGCCCTGGCTCGGGGATGTGGTCGAGGCTGTAGATGATGCACAGCGGCACGACCAAGAGCGACAGCAACAACAGCGGCAGCGACAGACCGTCGAGCCCGATGATGAAGCGGCTGTTGATGATGTCGATCCAGCTCTTGTCCACGACGTACTGCAGCGAGCCCGCGTTGCTGTAGTCGAAGTCGATGAGGATGTAGACCCCCACCGCCAAGGCACCGAGGGAGGAGATGAGCGCGACGAGCTTGATCTCGGCCTCGTAGGCCTTGGGGATGACCATCATCACGAGGGCCCCCGCCAGAGGCAGGAACACTGCGAGGGTCAGTACCCAGGCGTCGAATCCTGTGGCTTCCACTTGACTGCTCCCTAAATGACGATCACGAAGACGATGGCCAGAACAGCGGCTGCGCCGAAGAGCAGCTGGCCGTAGTTCTGGACCTTTCCGGACTGGATGGCGCGCAGGCCCTCACCTGAGGCGTCCGCGCCGCTTGCCATTGCATTGACCGACCCGTCGATGGCGCCCTGGTCGATCCACTTGTAGACCCAGCGGCCGCTGTCGCGAGCGGTCTCGCCGGCGGTGTTGACCACCTTGTCGATGACGTTCTGGTTGACCCAGTTGGTGCCGCGGGCGATCGGCGCCTTGATCGACCCGACGACGATGTCGGTGTAGAGGTGGTCGAGGTAGTACTTGTTCTCGAGGAACGTGTACCCGGCCTTGGCGTACCGGTTGCGCTCGGTGAGACCGTGCGGGCCCATGTTGCGCCAGAAGTACTGGTTGGTGTTCGCGATCCCGCCGAGTGCGAGCGCGAGCCCGATGAGGGCCAGGCCGAGCGACGGCTTGGGGTGGATGATGTGGAGTGCTGGAGTGTTGAGGTAGATCTGCGGTTCGGCGTAGGTCTGGATCCGGTGGGCCAGCCCTTCGAGACCGAACGGCTTGAGCACCCCGGACGGCAGGTTGAACGCACCCGCCACGGTCGCCATGCCGGCAAGGATCCACAGCGGGGTCGTCATGACCTTCGGCGACTCGTGCGGCGTGCCGTGGCCCCGGTACTCGCCGTGGAACGTGTACCAGATCACCCGGGTCATGTAGGCCGCCGTCATGAGAGCGACGGCGCACCCGAAGAACAGCATCAACGGGTAGCCGTTCTCCTGACCCTTCCAGGCCCCGAGCAGGATCTCGTCCTTCGACCAGAAACCCGCGAAGGGGAACACGCCGGCGAGAGCCAACGTCGAGATGACAAAGGTTTTGTAGGTGTGCGGCATGTACTTCTTGAGGCCGCCCATCTCGCGCATGTCGAAGGTGTGGTGGGCGGCATGGCTCACCGAGCCGGCGCCGAGGAAGAGACACCCCTTGAACATGGCGTGGGTGAAGAGGTGGAAGATCGCCGCGGTCCACGCGCCGACACCGAGCGCCATCACCATGTAGCCGAGCTGGCTGACGGTGGAGTACGCGAGCACCTTCTTGATGTCCCACTGGGCAAACGCGAGGCCGGCGCCCATGAGGGCGGTGAAGCCGCCGATCAAGGCCATGAGGTTGATCGAGCTCGTGCTGATCGAGAAGCCCTCGTAGAACACCGGGTAGAGGCGGGCGATCATGTACACGCCCGCGACCACCATGGTCGCGGCGTGGATGAGCGCAGACACCGGGGTGGGGCCGGCCATGGCGTCGGGGAGCCATGTGTGCAGCGGGAACTGGCCGGACTTGGAGGCCACCGCGGCCATCAGACAGATCGCCGCCATGAGCAGCGCGAAGTGGTGAGTGCCAGGCGCCGAAGCGATCGCGCTGTTGATCGCATCGATGTCGAACGTGCCGAAGGTGCCCCACAGGATGATCATCCCGATGAGGAGGCCGATATCGCCGACCCGGTTGGTGAGGAAGGCCTTGAGCGCGGCGTCGGTGTTGGGGCGTTCTTCCCACCAGTGCCCGATCAACACGAACGAACAGACGCCCACCAACTCCCAGCCGACGATCAGCTGGATGATGTTCTGCGCCATCACGAAGAACAACATCGCCGCGGTGAACAGGCTCAAGAAGCCGTAGTAGTGCACGTACCGCCGGTCGCCTTTGACGTACTCGGTGGAATAGATGTGCACGAGCAGTGAGATCGTCGCAACCACCACGAGCAGGGTGACGGTGAGCCCATCGACATGGGTACCGACGGCGAAGTCGACGCCGCCGTTGCTCCACCATGACGAGAACGTGTTGATGACCGGCGTGACCAGCAGCGGACCGTGGCCGTCGCCGCCACCATCGTCCTCAGCGGCCGCGAGGAGGCCGGTGGCCGAGCCATCGGCAGGAGCCGAGTGCTCGTCGTCGCCGTGACCTTCGTCGTGGTCGTCGCCGTGATCATCGGAGTGATCAGCACCGTGCTCGTCGCCGTGACCCTTGTCTTCGATGTGAGCGATCTGGTCCGGCGAGGGGTCCTCGATACGTTGGGTCCACTGGAAGGCCGCGATCAACGACAAGACGAACACTGCGGACAGCGCCGTGATACCGATGACGTGCACCTTGTCGGTACCCACCGTCTTCTTGCCCATCACGAGGATGATGAGGAAAGAGATCGCCGGGATCAGCGGGATGATGAACGCGTTCTCGAGCATCCACATGGTTCTGAGTCGCCCCCTAGCCCCGCATCAGATCGAAGTCTTCGACATCGATGCTGGTCCGGTTGCGATACAGGAGCAGCACGATCGCGAGGCCCACGCCGACCTCGGCTGCCGCGACGGCGATCACGAAGACCGCGAAGACCTGGCCAGACACCACGCCGTGCTGCACGCCGAATGCGACCAGGTTGATGTTGACGGCGTTGAGCATCAGCTCAATGGACATGAGGACCATCACGCCGTTGCGACGAGCGAGGACGCCGTACACGCCGACGGCGAAGAGAACAGCGCCCAGGATGAGGAACTGGTTGATCAGCACGTCAGTCCTTCCGAGCTAAGACGATGGCGCCGATGAGCGCCGCGAGCAGGAGCACCGATACCGCCTCGAACGGGATGATGTAAGTCGAG
The DNA here is from genome assembly GCA_964443165.1 of uncultured Acidimicrobiales bacterium. Taxonomy (GTDB): domain Bacteria; phylum Actinomycetota; class Acidimicrobiia; order Acidimicrobiales; family Poriferisodalaceae; genus JAYPWI01. The sequence continues at coordinate 7,919 of CAYUBX010000004.1, read as the reverse complement.
AAGATCGAGTCCGAGACGTGGGCGGTCTTGTAGAGCGGACCGTCCTCGGGGAGCTTGTCGTCGCCGTAGGCATCGATGAGCGCGTACACGGTGACGCCGCCGAACATGAGCGCGACACCGGCCGCGATCGGCCATTGGGTGCCCGTCATCAACATCGTGTTTCCGAGCGGTGCCTTCGTGAGCATGATGCCGAACAGGAACAGCACCATCACCGCGCCGATGTACACGAGCACCTGGGTGGTGGCGACGAACTCCGCGGTGAGGATCACGTACTGAGCGCCGAGGCCCGCGAGCACCGCCACGAGGTACAGGGCCGCGTGGACGATGTTCCGCGTCGTGACCATTCGCAGGGCCGCGATGACCACGAGACCGGCGATGATCCCGAAGAAGATGTTCTGCGCAACCATGCAGACCTACCTCGGGACCTTTCGGACCTTCTGCTCCGACCCACTCTCGTACTCGAGGAAGTCGGGCACGGTCTCCATCCACTCGCCGAGCCGCTCCTTGTCGTGGAGGAGGTCGGCGATGCGGGGTTCGCTGTACTCGTACTCAGGCGTCCAGAACAGAGCGTCGAAGGGGCACACCTCCACGCAGATTCCGCAGTACATGCAGAGCGCATAGTCGATGTCGAAGCGATCGATCGCGTTGACGGTTCGGGGCGCACCACCGGCTCGCCGGGGCGGCGCTTTGACCTTGTGGCCCTCGATGTAGATGCACCAGTCGGGGCAGCTCCGCGAGCAGAGCATGCACGCGGTGCAGTTCTCCTCATGCAGGGCGATCACCCCGCGGGCACGATCGGGCGGTGCCTCTTTCTCGTGCGGGTACTGAACGGTGACCGCGCCCTTCTGGGGGGCAGGGATCATCGTCTTCCACCCCCGCTTGGGAAAGAGGGTGCGTCCCGCGGTCTTGGCGGTGACGGTGAGGCCCTTGATGAGACCGGGGAGCTGCGGCATCAGAACGCCACCTTGAACACGCCGGTGGCCACGATGTTGGCCAGGCTGAGCGGGATGAGGAACTTCCAGGCGAACTTCTGGAGCTGGTCCTCACGGAGGCGGGGGTAGGTGAACCGCACCCAGAAGATCACGAAGGCGACCAGCAGGATCTTGGCCAGCATCACACCAGGGCCGAGGATGTTGAGGATGTTGTCGTCGACATCAAAGCCCGGCACCCACCAGCCGCCGAGGAAGAGCACCGAGGCCAGGGCCGAGAAGGCGAACGCCGTCCCGAACTCGGCCATGAAGAACAGTAGGAACCGAAAGCCCGTGTATTCGATGTGGAACCCGCCCACGAGTTCGGTCTCGGCCACCGGCATGTCGAACGGGGTCTGGGTGAGCTCGGCCTGAGCGGCGATGAGGAAGATCAACAGGCCCACGAACTGAGTGAGGATGAACGGGTGGCCGATCCCCCCCCACCCGAAGATCTCGCCGGTTGCCTGAGAGACGACGATGCCCTGGAGATTGAGTGTCTCGGCCTGGATCACCACGCCCATCACGGCGAGGATCAGCGGAAGCTCGTAGGCGATGAGCTGACCCGCAGCACGCAGGCCACCAAGCAGGGCGTACTTGTTGGCCGACGCCCAGCCCGCCATCAAGATGCCGAGCACCGACAGCGACGACACCGCCATCGCGTAGAAGACGCCGGTGTCGAGGTTCTCCACCACCGCATCGGGGCCGGCGGGCAGCACGACGTAGAGAAGGAATGTCGACGCGAGCACCACCACCGGAGCGAGGCGGAACACCCGTCGATCGGCCTCTGCCGGGTGAATGTCTTCCTTCTGGAGGAACTTGATCGCCTCGGCGATCAGCTGCAGCGTGCCGTAGGGACCGGTGTCGTTGGGTCCGAGGCGGCTCTGCATGAACGCCATCATCTTGAAGAGGAAGAGGTAGACGAGGATCAACGACGTCGTCGGGATCACGGCGAGCGCGAGGCCGAGCTTGATCGCAGTCTCCTGCCAGTACACGAGGGCAAGCATCTCGTTCACCGGTCGATGTCTCCGAGGATGAAGTAAAGCGACCCGAGGATGGTGATGACGTCAGGCACATAGACACCCTTCATCACCCAGGGAACCACCGAGATGTTATTGAAGCTCGGCGTGCGGATCTTGACCCGGAACGGTCCGAGATCCCCGGTGCTCACGATGTAGTAGCCCATCTCGCCGAGCGGATTCTCGGTGGAGACATAGGCCTCGCCTGCCGGAACCTTGATGATGCGGGGCACCTTGGCCATGATCGGCCCGCTCGGGATGCCGTCGAGAAGCTTGTCGACGATCCGGGTGGCCTCGCGGGTCTCCTGGAGCCTCACCCAGTACCTGGCGAAGGAGTCGCCGTCGGGGTGGGTCCACACCCGCCAGTCAACCTGATCCCACACCAACCCTGGGTTGGCATCGCGGCGGAGATCCCAGTCGACGCCAGACGCCCGCAGGTTGGCGCCGCTGAGCCCGTAGCTGAGCGCCACGTCTGCGGGGATGACGCCGACACCGCGGCAGCGGGTCTGGAAGATCTCGTTGCCGACGAGCAGGTCTTCCATCTCGTCACAGAAGGTCCGCATCTTCGCCATGACGGCGTGGGTCTCCTCGACCCAGCCCTTGGGGATATCGTCCTTGAGCCCGCCGATGCGGTCGAAGTTGGGGTGGAAGCGGCCGCCGGTGACCTCTTCGATCTGGTTCAGCACCCGCTCACGATCTCGGAAAGCGAAGAACACCGGCGTGAGTGCGCCGATCTGCACGCCCATGTCGCCGAGGAAGAGGGCGAGGTTTGCGACGCGGCTCAGCTCGAAGAGAATCGTGCGGATCCACTGGGCCCGCGGGGGTGCCTCGACCTCCATCAGCTGCTCGGCGGCGAGGATGAAGGGCACCTCGTTGGCGAAGCTGCCGAGCCAGTCGATGCGGTTGATGAGGGTGGTGCACTGGGGGTAGGTGCGAACCTCGCAGAGCTTTTCGTAGCCCCGGTGCATGTAGCCCATCATCGGCTCGGCCAGCACCACCTGCTCACCGTCGAGCTGGCAGGCGATCCGCAGCGTGCCGTGGGTGGCCGGGTGCTGCGGGCCGATGTTGAGCGTCATGTCGCCCGTGTCGAGCTCCACGTTGACGCGCGCGTCCGCCGCCTGGGAGGCGACGTAGGCCAGCTGCTCACGATCGGACGTCGCGGTCACTCTGCACCCCCTCCGCTCGCCTCGAATTCGGCCATGACCTGGGCCTCCAGTTCGGCCTCGAGGTGCTCGGGGATCTCCTCGATGTCCACCACGCCCGGCCACGGCTTCACCGTGCGAGCCAGCAAGGGATAGTCCTTCCGGAGCGGATGTCCCTCGAACTCGGTGGGCAGGTAGATCGGAACGAGGTGCGGGTGGCCGGTGAAGCCGATCCCGAACATCTCGTGGGTCTCCCGCTCGTGCCAGTCGGCGCCGGGGAAGATGTCGCGCAGCGTGTCGACTGCGTTGGAGTCCTCGGGCACGTCGGCCTTGATGATCACGGCCTCATGCCGGCTCGGCGAGTGGAGGTGCATGAGGAGCTGGAAGCGAGTGTCGCCACCGGCATAGGACGAGGGAGCCTCTGGTTCACTCGAGTCCTCGCCGTCTTCAAGTCCGCCGTCGAACTCGGTGTCCTCGTACCGGCCCTCGGGAGCGACCGTCCAGTCGACGGCCGACAGGAATCCGAAGTAGTCGAATCCCGCACGCTGGAGGGTCCGGGCGGTGTCCTGCCACCGCGCCGGGTCGACGCGGATCCACAGGTTCTGGCCTGCCTGGAGATGCGACTCGACGAGGGTGTCGCCGAGCAGATCGGTCAGCTCCGCGAGCAGCGCGTCGCGAGCTTCGTCTCCAGCCTCGTCAGCGGCGTCGTCTGGGGTCTCGTCCGCCACGCCCGCCTACCCGTCCACCACGATGGGCTCGCCCTGCCACTTGGCCTGGATGTCCTCGTTCTGGATGCGCTCCTGGAGCATGACGATGCCCTCGAGCAGAGCCTCGGGACGCGGCGGGCAGCCCGGGACGTACACGTCGACTGGGATGATCTGATCGACGCCCTTGGTGACCGAATAGCTGTCCCAGTAGGGGCCGCCACAGTTGGCGCACGAACCCATCGAGATCACGTACTTGGGTTCAGGCATCTGCTCATAGAGCCGCAAGATCACCGGCGCCATCTTGTCGGTGACCGTGCCGGACACCACGACGAGGTCGGCCTGACGGGGGCTCGCGGGAAAGGGGATGACGCCGAGCCGCATGACGTCGTAGCGCGGCGACCCGAAGGCGGCGCCCATCTCGATCGCACAGCAGGCAAGGCCCCACTGGTACACCCACAGCGAACGAGCGCGGCCGAAGTTGAGGAGCCAGCTGAGCGGCTTGGGCATTTTGCCCTTGTCGATGAGTCCCATGTGAGCGTGTCTCTCCTCAGACCCAGCGCAGAACACCCTTGCGCCAGGCGTAGAAGAGCCCCAGCACCAGGATGAAGATGAAGATCGCCATTTCGACGAGACCGAACAGTGCGTATTCCCCGAGCCGGGTGGCCCAGGGGAAGATAAAGACGGCTTCGACGTCGAACAAGACGAAGAGGACGGCGAAGACGTAGTAGCGAATCTGGCTCTGTGCCCAGTCGCCACCCACGGGGTCGACGCCGCTCTCGTAGGCGATCAACTTCTGCGCCGTGGGGCGCTGGGGACGCAGAATCCGAGCGATGGTGAGCATCGCTCCCGCCATGGCGATCGCGGCAACGCCAAAGATCGCGACGGTGAGATAGCTTCGGAGAAAATCCGACACGGTGGGCGAGGCTAGTGAAGTGATTCACGAGGCGCCAAAACCCTCTCCGGCGCCTCTGTCCGTAGGTTTGGAACCTCTAGGAAGTTACCCCGAATCGGCGTCACGAGCCGGGATTGATCGCCCCGAATCGCGGGATTTCGTACCGCCGGAGGCCGGGTCGTCGAGCTGCTACCGCCCAGCGATCAACACGGGCACGGCGTCCCGGCTGAACTCGATCAGGAACTGCGGGAGGAAGCCCACGAGCAGGGTGAATCCGAGAGCTCCCGCGAGGACCAGGCCACTCGCCACCGGAATCGCAGGCCGTGGACCCTCCGCGTCGTGGTCGGTGACGTACATGGCCATGACGATGCGCAAGTACATGAACGCACCGACGACCGCGGTGAGCATGGCGACCGACGCGAGCACGTAGTTGCGAGCGTCGACCGCAGCGCTGATCACCTGGAACTTGCCGACGAATCCCGAAGTAAGCGGGACACCGGCCTGGGCGAGCAGGAACACGGTGAACGTGAACGCCAGCACCGGGCGGCTCGAACCGAGACCCCCATACCGGCTGACGTCGTGCCCGTCGTCCCATCCCATGAGACCCACGATGCCGAAGCTGCCGATCACCATCAGCGTGTAGGTGAACAGGTAGAAGAGCGCCGCCGCCGTGCCCTGATCAGAGGCCGCCTGCACGGCCACCAGCACGTAGCCAGCATGGCTGATGGAACTGAACGCGAGCATCCGCTTCACGTCGCTCTGGAGGATCGCCATCACCGAACCGACGACGAGGGTGATGATCGCCACACCGGTGAGGATCGGCGTCCACTCGACGTCGTAGCTCTCGAAGGCCAAGAAGAAGATCCGGAGAAGCGCCGCGAATCCGGCCGCTTTGGCCACCGAGGCCATGTACCCCGTGACCGGGCTCGGCGACCCCTGATAAACGTCGGGTGCCCAGAAGTGAAACGGAGCCGCCGCGACCTTGAACCCGAGGCCGATCAGCAGGAGCGCCATGCCAGCGAGCAGCAACTGGCTGTCGACCAACACGTTGTCGGCCAAGTAGCGCTGGATGTGGACCAGGTTGGTCGAGCCGGTCGCCCCATACGTGAGCGCGATCCCGTACAGCAGGAAGGCGGAGCTGAACGCGCCGAGCACGAAGTACTTCATCGCGGACTCGCGGGCTTCGGGTCGCCGGGCGTGCATGGCGATCAACACGTACAGAGCGATCGACAGCGACTCGAGTCCGAGGAACATGACGATCAGATCGTTGGCCGAGGCCATCACGATCGCGCCGACCGAGGCTGACAACAGCAAGGCGTTGAACTCCGGCGCGTCGATGCCCTCACGTTCGACGTAGGCGTCGGACAGCAAGGCCGTCGCGACCACCGCGATCGAGATGAGGATCGTGAAGAAGATACTGAACCCGTCCACACCGAAGGCTTCGGCGATCGTGGAACGGGGACCGTCGTCGCGGACGTCGTACCAGAGGAAGATGGCGACGACGAACGACGCGATGCCGGCAAGGACGCTGGTCGCGGTGCTCAACCAGCGCGGGATCGGCCGCGGGGACAGCGAGGAGACGAGCAGGATCTTGAGCGCGGCGCCCAGCAGGATCATCTGCGGGACGAGGGCCCACCAGTCGATCGACGGGGCCGGAAGCGCTTGGGCGAGATCGACCATCAGTGCCCCTCCTCCTCGCCGTGGCCGTCACCCTCGTGGTGGTCATCGTGACCGTCGCCGTGGTCGCCGTGCTTCACGACCACGGGCGCAGCGGGGTCGGGTCGCTCGTAGTCGGAGTGCTCTTCGACGTGGCTGATGAGCGAGTCGACGGCCGGCTCGATGCGCTCGAGGATCGGCTTGGGGTAGATCCCGAGGAACACGATGCCGGCGAGGAACGGCGCCAGCACCAACGCCTCGCGGAAGTACAGGTCGGGCGTGGCCTCGTCTGCCGCTTCGGGCTCGCCGTGGAACACCCGCTGGTAGGCCCACAGGAGATAGAGCGCAGCCAAGACCACACCCGTCGCCGCGATGACGGTCCACCAGCGCCGGGTCTCGAAGGACCCGATGAGAATCAGGAACTCGCCGACGAAACCGTTGAGGCCAGGAAGACCGATCGACGAGAGCATCACCACCGTGAAGACGGCGGCGAACTTGGGCGCGGCCGATTGGATGCCCTTGAGCTCGGCGATCTCGCGCGTCTTGCGTCGTTCGTAGATCATCCCCACGAGAAGGAAGAGCGCGCCGGTCGAGATGCCGTGATTGATCATCTGGAGCACACCGCCCCCGATGGCCTCCTCCGTGAAGGCGAACAGACCGAGAACGATGAAGCCCATGTGAGCGACCGAGGAGTATGCGACGAGCCGTTTGAGGTCGCGCTGCATCGCCGCGACGACCGCCCCGTAGATCACGCCGATCACGCCGACGGTGACGAGCGTGGGGCCGAGCCAGACCGACGCCTCGGGGAACAGATACAGGCCGAAACGCAGGAGTCCGTAGGTGCCGAGCTTCAGCATGATCGCGGCCAGCACGACCGACCCAGCTGTGGGCGCCTGGGTGTGGGCGTCGGGCAGCCAGGTGTGCACCGGGACCACCGGCACCTTGATCACGAAGGCGATCGCGAACGCAACGAAGCAGAGTCGCGCGGTGTTGGTGGCGAGGGCTTGGCGGTCGGCGAGCTCGACCAGGTTGAACGTGAGGGGAGCCGAGTCCGAAGCGCTCAGCACCGCCACCGAGACGATGGCCACGAGCATCAGCGCCGAGCCCGCCATCGTGTAGAGGAAGAACTTGGTGGCCGCGTAGCGTCGGTCGTCGTAGCCCCATCCCGCGATGAGCATGTACATCGGGACGAGGACGATCTCGAACATCACGAAGAAGAGGAAGAGATCGAGCGCCAGGAACGCACCGAACGAACCGGCCTGGAGCAGGAGCAACCACGCCGTGTACGGCTTCTCGTCGTGATGCGGATCGATACCGAGCAGGACGATCGGCGTGATGAGGCCCGTGAGCACCACCAGCCACAGGCTGATGCCGTCCACTCCGACGTGCCAGGAGATGCCCAGGTCGGGAATCCAGGACTGCATCGATTCGAACTGGAAGCCGGGGTCGTGACCGTCGAACTTGATCGCCATGTAGATCGACATGGCACCCGCGCCCGCCGCGAACATCGCGCCGATCGGGCGCGCCAACTCGATGCG
>CAYUBX010000003.1:0-20749 GCA_964443165.1 uncultured Acidimicrobiales bacterium | reverse complement strand
CACGAAAGTGGAGTCGACCGGTTCGACCGCCGCGGCGACGTCGGCGACGGCTCCGTCAGGAGTCGCGATCACGAGAACGTCGACCCCTCGAGCGGCCGCGCGAACGTCGTCGCCCCGGCCGAGGACACCAGCGACGGTCCACCCGCACTCGGCGAGAGCGCGCGCCAGGGAACGGCCGGCTCGGCCTGGCCCGATGACGCGCACACTGGGCATCGCTCGCCCCCTTGTCGTACTCACGAAGTCCGGCCCAAACGGTGCCGGCTCCAGTGCCCCATCGTATCGGGCGCGACGGGACCCCGGCAGGGCCGGGGTTCCGTACGGGCAATGGATTGGGTTGTTGTCGGAATCCGAGCGGGACTCCGGTACAGGGTTCGGTGCGGCCATCTCACACCTTGAGAGGATTTGCGGCCTCCGACGACGACCTTCTGTAGCCTCAGAGCCGCAGTCACACAGGACTCAACCAACACAGAGGGGAGCCACCGTGGTCGGCGGCGCACTGAAGTCAGCGAGCATGGACGATTTCGACCTGCGGATGTCGAAAGAGGTCGAACCGCTCTACGAGGCGGTCAAGGACTTCATCCGGACCGAAGTCGATCCGATCACCGAGGAGTTCCACGCCATGGGCGAGGGGCGCGCGGACCGGTGGAGCTGGGCTCCTGGCCAACTCGAGCTCCTGGATGGTGCCAAGGCCAAGGCTCGCGAGCTGGGCCTGTGGAACTTCTTCCTCCCCGACGCCGAGACCGGCGAGGGCCTCTCCAACCTCGACTATGCCTACATCGCCAACGAGCTCGGCAAGAACCGGCTCGCCTCCGAGTGCCTCAACTGCTCGGCACCGGACACCGGCAACATGGAGGTCATCGAGCGGGTCGGTACCCCTGAGCAAAAGAACCAGTGGCTGGAGCCGCTCCTCAACGGTGAGATCCGCTCTGCCTACGCGATGACCGAGCCGGGCGTGATGAGCTCGGACGCCAAGCAGGTGCAGACCGAGGCCGTGCGCGACGGTGACGAGTGGGTCATCAACGGCGAGAAGTTCTACATCTCCGGCGCCGGGGATCCGCGCTGCAAGATCATGATCACGATGGTCCGCACCAACCCCGAGGCAGACACGTACAAGCAGCAGAGCCAGATCCTGGTTCCGATCGACACGCCCGGTGTCGACATCCTCGGTCCGATGCACGTCTTCGGCGCGGACGACGCTCCGCACGGTCACATGCACATCCGATTCGAGGACGTGCGCGTGCCATACGACAACGTGCTGCTCGGCGAGGGTCGTGGCTTCGAGATCAGCCAGCTCCGTCTCGGCCCGGGCCGCATCCACCACTGCATGCGCTCCATCGGTGCCGCGGAGAAGGCCATCGAGATGATGGTCGACCGTGGCCTCAGCCGTGAGGGCTTCGGCAAGAAGCTGATCAACCTCGGCAAAAACATGGAGGTCGTGAGCCGGGCCCGGATCGAGGTCGAGGCCATGCGCCTGATGGTCCTGCGCGCCGCTCAGGCGATGGACACCCTCGGCAACTCCGAGGCCCGCGTCTGGGTCTCGGCCGTCAAGGCGATGGTGCCCGAGAAGTGCTGCGACATCATCAACGAGGCCATCCAGATGCACGGCGCCGCCGGCGTGTCGCAGTGGTTCCCGCTGGCCGATATGTGGCACGGCCAGCGCACCCTTCGCCTCGCCGACGGTCCCGACGAGGTGCATCACCACGTCGTGGCCAGGGCCGAGGTGAAGAACCGCGAGTCCGAGCGAGCCATGGGCATGACCACCCAGCACACCCTCGGCGGCCCCACCTTCACCGGCCCCTAGATCAGTCGCCGATTCCGTCGAGTGGGAGAGGGCCAGAACTGGCGCGCTCCCACTCGGCGAAGCGCGGGCTCAGCCGTGGTGGGGGTCACCGAGCTGTTCGAGAGCCCATTCTCGCAGCTCGACCTTGCGGATCTTTCCCGAGGGCGTCGCGGGCATCGCGTCGATGAAGATCACGTGACGCGGGATCTTGAAGCTCGCGATTCGCCCGCGACACCTCTCGATGAGGGCCTCTTCGGTGACGTCGCACTCGGGATCCTTCACGACGTAGGCCACCGGCACCTCGGCGAGCCGGGGATCCGGATACCCGACGACCGCGATCTCCTCCACCCCGTCGACCTCACGTAGGTAACCCTCCACCTCGGCGGGCGACACGTTCTCGCCGCCGACTTTCAGCATGTCCTTGTACCGGCCCATGAACACGACGTGTCCGTCCGGCCGCATGCGAGCGAGATCGCCGGTCTCGAACCACCCGTCCTTCAGGGCCTCGGCCGTGGCCTCCGGCTTGCGCCAGTAGCCGGGCGTAACCGTGTAGCTCTTGACGTACAGGGCGCCCGGAGTTCCAACAGGCAGCACCGTGTCGGTCTCGGGATCGCGGATCTCGTAGTGGATGTCGTCCATCGGGTAGCCGGACGCTTCGGTGCGCTGTTCCACCGTGTCGGTGGGGTGACTCACCGAGATGAAGGCCCAGACCTCGCTCATTCCGAATCCGCTGACGGTCGGACAGAACAGCTCCTGCGCGCGGCGGGCGATCGGGGTGGACGACTCCATTCCCGCTGCGAGGGTCCCCAGCCGGAGCGACGACACGTCGCGGGCCCGGGTCTCCTGCGCTCGGTTGAGGTCCGACCAGTGGCTGTCGAAACCATGCAACGTCGTCCCGCCGAACTCCTCCACGGCGTCCAGCACCACGTCGGCGTCGAAGGTGTCGAACAGCACCTGCGCTCCCCCGGTCAGTGCCGCCTGGAGCGCAACCTCACCGAACCCGAAGAGATGGAACAGCGGGAGGTAGCTCATGTGCACGTCGTTGCGAGTGTGCCCGAGCAGCATCGCCCGCTCCCGGCTGTTGCGCAGCACGCCGTGAGTGTGGACCACGCCCTTGGGGTGGCCTGTCGTGCCCGAGGTGTAGGCCAGCATCATGCGCTGGTCCGGTGTCACCTCGGCAGCGCGCGCAGCCAGGGCATCATCGCTCACGGACTCCCCCGCGGCCACGAAGTCGTCCCACGAAGTCGACGGCCGATCGCCGCCGAGCTGCTCGCCCAACATCACGATCGAGCGAAGGAAGCCTGCGGCTTCGATCTCCTCACGCGCTTCGGTGAGGAGATTCCTGTAGCTGATCGGCCCAGACTGGTCGATCGACACGAGGAGCACCGACTCGGACTGCGCCGCGGTGTAGGCGACATCGTCGGACCGGTAGCGGGTGTTGAGCGGAACGATGCACGCCCCGACCTTGGGAACTGCGTACATCAGGAACAGCCAATCGGGGCGGTTGGTCATCCACACAGCGACGTGCTCGTCGTGCTGCACCCCAGTCGCGATCAGCGCCTTCGCGACCCGATCGACCTCCGCGTCGAACTCGGCGTTGGTCCACGAGCGCCCGTCAAAGTGCAGCGCCGGCCGATCGCCCCACAGCTCCGCAGCACGCGCCGGCACATCACCCAGGAGCATCCAGTCGTAGTCCATGGGGTGAGGCTAGATCGCCGGCGATGAGACCGAACCCCTCGAGCCAGGCGTAGTGTTCCGGCCGGCCAGTGCACCGCTCTCCTGGAGGCAACCGTGGGTGACAGCTCCGTGGACTACGAGGTCGTCGACGACATCGCGGTCATCACGCTCAACCGTCCCGAGAAGATGAATGCCATGAGCGCGTCGCTTCTCGACGAACTCGAGGCCCGCTTCGACCACGCGAAGCGCGATGCCACCGTGAACGTCGCTCTCTTGCAGGGTGCGGGGCGGGCGTTCTGCGCCGGATACGACCTCGCCCCCGACGATTGGATCCTCAGCCAGTACGGAGCGGACTTCGACGGCCCGGTCGATCCGGTGATCGACCGCGAGGATGTGACCGAGATCCTCGAGCGGTGGCTTCGGCTCTGGAAGTTCCCGAAGCCGATCGTGGCCAAGGTCCAGGGTGTCTGCCTCGCAGGGGCCGGCGAGCTTCTCGGCGTCGCGGACCTGGTCGTCGCGGCCACCGACGCTCGGTTCGGTCACCCTGCCGGTCGCGATCTCGGCATTCCGGTCACGTTGTCGTTCTGGCCGATGCTCATCGGGATGCGCAAGACCAAGGAGCTCCTGTTCACCTCCAAGCTCATCGACGGAGTGGAGGCCGAACGGATCGGCCTGGTCAACCAGGCCGTACCGGCCGACGAGCTCGACGACGCCGTGTGGGAACTCGCACGCGACGTCGCCCGCACGGCCCCCACTGGACTCAAGATGTCGAAGCTCGCCACCAACCGGTGGTTCGAGAACATGGGTCTGCTCGCGTCCTGCTACTCCACCGCCGACCTCGACACGTTCTTCCACCAGAGCCCGAGCTACGTCGAGTTCTTCCAGGCCGTTCGCTCCGGCGGGATGCACGAGGCTCTTCGTCAGCGCTCGGAGAAGTACGGCTGACGTGCTCGCCCAACGTCGGGCCAACACGCGCCGACGTCCACCACGCGATCGATGCAGTGCCCTTCGGCAACGTCACCTTGGGAGTGCTGGTCTGACAACGGCGTGACCCTGGGCTGCGCCGGCTGTCGCGGTCAACGGACGGCGCGCATCACCGTCGAGCGTCGGACACCGGTGTTGAGCACCCTACTGAGCCGACCCGCGATCTCCGGCTGGCCGGCCTCCCTCACGTTGGCCGCTGTGGCCCACAGCACGGTCTTCACCTGGAACGGCCGGAGGTCGGGGTGTTTAGCCACAATGAGGGCTGCGCGACCGGCGATGTGAGGAGCGGCGAACGAGTTCCCGGTGGTGACCGTGGTGCCACCGTCGGTCCACGCCACCTCGACATCGATACCCGGCGCGAGGAACTCGGTGGGCGGGTCGGGGTTGAAGTGGAAGCGGGCGGGGTCGGAGCTGAGGTTGCACGCCACGCTGGTGACCGAGGCGAACAGGGACGGGAAGCTGGGGCGCTCGATGTTATTGGCCGCTGTCACGATGAACGAGCCGCCGAAGTACGCCTGATCGCACAGGTCGTGGAATGCGAGGGCCCAGTCGCGTTTGCGGGTACCGAGCGACAGATTGATGACGTCGAATTCGTGTTCGACGGCCCACGCCAACCCGGCCCCGAAGCCGGCGGCCTTACCGCGGAGACCCTCGCCTAACACCTTCACGCTGGTGATCGATGCTCCAGGTGCGATGCCGTGGATGATGCCAGCGCACGCGGTGCCATGCCCGAACGCGTCGGCGTGCGGGCCTGGGGTCTCGATCACCTCGCCCTCGTCGCTCACGGTGAACTCGACGCTGTCGCCTTCGTCGACCGCCCCCCCGAGCGCTGGGTGATCGGCATCGATGCCGCTGTCGATGACGGCCACCCGTGCTCCGGACCCATCGCTATCGCCCCAGGCCCACTCCGGTGACAGGTCGTCGATCGACACCGGAGCGCCCGGGAGCCGTAGGACCGTCGAGTCGCGGCTGTAGGCAGGCCGTGGGCTGTCGGGCATCAACTGAGCCCGAGCAGACTGGCGATCAACTGGGCAACGTCGGCGTATCGAGTGGCATCGACGGACTCGAGGCGCTGGAGCTCGACGTGGAGCTCACCGGGTGATGGTGCCGACCGCAATGTGGAGCCGTCCTCGGTGAGCGCGGCCCCGGCGATCGAGGCGAGCACCGAGCAGAGCTCCACGTCATCGAAGCTGAACCGATCGCCACCCGCCTTGGCCACCACCTCGAGCACTCCGGCCTCGGCCTCTTCGCCGCAGGGCACCGCAAGGATCGAAGGCGGCGTACCAGCGAAGCCGCCCGCCGACCGGTTGGCGGTATCGGTGGGGCCTGGCCGGATGGCCACCGCGTGACCGCCTTGCAGCGCCAGCGCCGCGGAAGCTGACAGGCCAACCCTGGTGCCCACGATGCTCGCCGAGTCCGGACGTCCGAGAGCCGCCGCCACAGTGGCCCCATCGTCGTCGACGGAGAGCAGCCACCCTTGCTCGGCGCTCGTGGTGCTGAGCGCCGATTGCAGGATGGAGGCGAGAACGGGTCGCATCTAGCTCACCCTTGCAGGTCGGTCGGAGCGCTGAAGGTGCCGGTCATCCGTCTTAGGTCGGCTCGTGATGGACCTGGTGGCGGTTCCACCGGCCCAACGGCTTGCATAGCCGCAGAGCGGCGCAGCCCGAGCGAGGGCCTCGAGAGCTGCTGACCACCGGTTGGTCGAGCCGAAGCGGATGTACTGCCGCTGAGGTGGGCGGCGACAGACGGGAACTGAGTGGCGATTGCATGGAGAGCCGCATCGTCAAGCATCTGGACCTCGATGCGTTCGTTGGCACGAAGCGCTGCACCTTGTCGGCCGCCCAGGAGTGCCCGTAGCCCGAACGCATCACCGACCCCCAGCTCGGCATCTACCACCCTTTCTCCGCTCAGGTTCTCCACCACCACCGAGGCCCGCCCCCGGGCGAGCAGCAGGAGCCTGCCTTCACCCTCGGCGATTACCTCCCCTGGTTCAAGCTCGAAGGACGTGAGCCTGGCTGCCACAGCGGCGAGTTGGTCAGGATCGAGCTCGCGGAACATCGGCAACCTGACGAGCGCCTCCTGGGCATGAAAGCGGGGCGCTTGTGGGATGGGCGACCCGGTCTGCTCGGCCCAGAGGTGGGCATACACCCCTTCACGGCCGACGAGCTCATCATGGCTGCCCTGCTCGACCAGGCGCCCGGCGTCGATCACGAAGATCCGGTCATAGTCAGTGATCGACGTGAGTCGATGAGTGATGCTGATGACTGTTCGATCATCGCCCACGCGCTCGAGGGTCTCGTTGATCTGGCGTTCGGTCTGGGCGTCGAGTGCAGAGGTAGCCTCGTCGAGCAACAGGATTCGCGGGTTGCGAATCAATGCCCTGGCGATGCTCACCCGCTGGCGCTGACCGCCGGAGAGGTTCGCACCCCGCTCGCCCACCAGCGTGTCGTACCCGCGGCTGAGTTGATCGACGAAGCTGTCGATTTCGGCCGCGGCCGCGGCCGCCATGATCTCCTCGTCGGTAGCACCCGGCTTTCCGAGGCCAATGTTCTCGCGCAGCGTGGTGTCGAAGAGAAATGGATCCTGGAACACCACGCCCATCTGATCCCGGAGCGAGGCGAGGGTCCCCGATCGGAGATCGTTGCCGTCGAGCAGAATCGCGCCCTCGGCCGGTTCGTACATGCGCATCAGCAACCGCAGCACCGTTGACTTCCCCGAGCCCGACGGACCCACGAACGCGACGCGTGAGCCTGCAGAAATAGTGCACTCGACCTGGTTGAGTGCCAGTTGCTCGGGTGTGTAGGCGAACGACACGCCGGCCAACCGGATCTCGCGCTCGAGGGGGCGCAACGGCGGACGCTGTTCGTCACCCTCGTCCTCCACCGGTGCGTCGAGCACCTCGTTGATCCGAACGAGCGAGCCCATCGACGCCTGGATCGTCTGGCCGAGAGTGGTCAACGCAGTCACCGGGCTGAGCACGTCGGCCATCACCGCCAGAAAGGCCACGAGGCCGCCCACGGTGAACTGACCGTCGATGATGAGCCAGGCACCCAACCCGAGCACCAGCAGCCGCAACAGCGTGACGATGAGATTGACGGAGAGTCCGAACACGCCCCCGAAGAGGTTCATGCGAACCTCTGACCGAAACAGCCGGTCCGACGCTCGGCCGAAACGGTCTCGCTCGCGTCCGGCGAGACCGAAGAGCCGCACGACCGCGCTAGCCGAGTTGTTCTCGGCCGCCACTCCGAGCACAGCGCTGCTCTGCTCGCTGACATCGACGCTCCGCTCCTGGGCGCCCTTCGCCATGTGGCGGTAGACGATCGCCACGAGGGGAGCGCCGAGCAGGACGAGCAAACCGAGCCACACGTTGATGGTGAGCATGATGATCGCGCTGACAACCAACTGAAGACCCTGGAAGATACCGGTGCCGATCGCGGTAGATAGCCCGTCCTCCACCGCACCCACGTCGTTGAAGAGTCGGGACAGGACGTCACCCTGCTGGTACCTGGCGTGCCACGCCTCTGGCAACCCTTGTAGGCGATCGAACATCCGAGTCCGGATGTCGCGGACCACTGCGCCACTGACCCAGGCGCTCTGATACGCCTGCCGCAGTCCGGCGACCAGCGACACGACGAACGCGATGCCCAGAACCACCAGGAGGCTGACGACCTCAGAGAACTCACCGGAAGGCAAAGCGGTGTCGAACAGCCGACGCGTAGCGAACGGGAAGGCCGCAATGAACGCCAGGCTGAGCAGCATGTACACGAAAATCTCGAGTTGCTTCAGCTTGTAGGGCCGGAGGTAGCGGACTGCCACGCGAAGGAACTCCCCTGCCTTCACCTCGGGTGCGATCATGGTGGCCGCTCGATGCCACGCCTCTTCGACCGCCGAGCTGGTGGCTCCATAGAGCTCCTGGAACGTGGTCTCGAATTGGCCGGCGGGGGCGGCGAGCAGGCGACGGAACGTCGGTTCGCCCTCTCGGTCGAGCAGGTAGCGAACGAACGACAGTGCCATGGCCGATCGGAGGTCGCCCTCTGCGTGTTCGAGCGGAGGGAGCATCAGGTCGGCTAGGGCATCGGCTGGGAGCTCGGTGCCGGCCACATGGAGGCCGTATCCTTCCAACAACGCGTCGAGGTCGGCCGACGCCGGCAGGGCATCGCCGAACAGTCGCGCGAGGCCATGATGTGGAGCTTCCGGCGGCGCCTCCGGTGTCACCACCACCCACAACTCGTTGCGTGATGCGTCGACCAGCGAGCCTGCAGTGACGAAGGTGCCGGATTGCGGGTCGGGGAACGGATCGACCAGCCACACCACCACCGGATTGCCCCATGGCTCCGAACCCAAGCCTGCGAGCGCCGCGCGACCTGCGACGCAACCCTTGTGGTACCCGTGAGCAACCGTTTCTGCAGCGCTCCCCGCCTGATACCTGACCTCGATCCCCCCGCCGCTGATCACCTCGTATCCGGTCGGCACCACACTGGGGACGGCAGTTGTTGGAGTGGGAGCTACCACTGCGGCCTGTGGGGCAAGGGTCTGCGACCCCGTGGTGGGAGTCGGTGATGTACCGGACGCCACGATGAGGCGCGTGTCTCCGAATCGGATGGTCGACCCCGAGTGGGCCCTCGTCGGCTGTTCGACCCTGTGCTCGTCGATGAAGGTGCCGTAGGAGGAGCCGAGATCCGTGACCAGGATGAACGAGTCCTGGCAGTCGAGGACCAGGTGGCGTCTGGAAACCGCTGGGTCATCCACCACGAGCCCCCCACCCTCGCGCCCCACCTCGACGACGCCCTCGAGCTCGAGGGCGTGCTCTCGGCCGTCCGGCCCGATCAGGTACACAGCGATCATGTCGACCTGCCCCATCTCCCCGCGCTCGACGCTAGGCCACGTGGCCCGCGGTGGCGAGAGCCCTCCGACGGTGGCCAGCTATCGTCTTTTCGAGAGCCGGGAGGGCGGACGCTTGGAGATGGACAGGCACCTGATCGAGGCGGCTCTACCCGGCTACGAACTGGGTTCCGAGATCGGCCGAGGCGGTTGGGGCGTGGTGTACCGGGCACGCCACCGTTCGCTCGATCGGCAAGCGGCTGTGAAGGTGTTGCCGCGGGCGTTCAGCGCCGACACCGTCACACGCGACCGCTTCATCGACGAAGCCCGCCTCGGGGCCCAACTCGACCATCCCCATATCGTCAAGGTGCTCGACTTCGTCGAGCACGAGGGCCTCTGGATCATCGTGATGGAAAGGCTCGGCGGCGGAACGCTGTGGGACCGGTTCTCCTCACAAGGGCTGATGGCCGACGAGGTATGTGCGATCGGCCTCGGTCTGTGCGCTGCCCTGGAGTCCGCGCACGAGCGCAACATCGTGCATCGTGACATCAAACCCGAGAACCTGATATTCGCCGATGACGGCACACCCCGCTTGGCCGACTTCGGCGTGGCCAAGGCTCTGAACGTGGGCCTCAAGCGAACAGCCCAGGGCGACATCGTGGGCACTCCCGCCTACATGTCCCCCGAGCAAGCCCGCGGTCACACCTTGGGTCCGCAGTCCGATGTGTACAGCGTCGGCGTCCTGCTGCACGAGGCGCTGTCTGGCCGACTGCCCTTCCTCGAGACCGAGGACCCTATGGCGATGCTGCTGAAGCACATCGACGAGATCCCCCAGCCGTTGACCGCGCTTGCACCCGAGGTGTCGGAGAGCATCTCGGCCGTGGTGATGAGGTGCCTCAGCAAAGATCCGGCCGATCGCTATGCGACAGCAGGCCAGTTGGGCGTGGCCCTGGCCGAGGCGGCTGGTGAGACCTTCGGTTCACGGTGGCTGCATCACAGCGGCGTCGAGTTCCGGGGGTGGGGTCCCATCGCCGAGGCAGTGACCCGTCGACCGGCCGGTAATTCCGCGATGCGAGCACCAAGCGTCGCAATGCCAGCGGTGAGCGACCACGTGCGAGTCGGCACACTGATCGAGCCGGCGGCGGACCAGACCTATCCAAACCTCGACGACGTCAGCGGATTCTCCCAACAGAGGTCTGAGCGAACTCCCGCCCCGCCCGATGGGCGCAGAACGGTGGCTCCCACTGCCGATGTTCCGCCGCCGGATCAACGGCACCAGGAACCTGTGGCCGCAGGCCCGCATGGTTCGGTGAAGCCGGTCGGTCAACCCCAGCGGCTGTCTGTCAACGGCGCGCCCGCCGAAGGTCGGCCGAAGCAGCGCTCGACGCTGCGCAATGTGTCGATCGGTGCGGTGGTTCTGCTGGTCGCGCTGATCGGTCTCCGGTTCGTCCTGTCAGGGAGTGGGCCCGATTCCGATCCGAACGAAACCCAGGTCGCCGAGACCAGCACCGCCCCCGCTACGAGTGTCACGGACGAAGGTGGCAGTGCGCTGGCGGATCCGTCGATGCTGGCGATGGCCGACCGCTACACCGTTCGTTGCGCCACCGGCGGTATGGGTGACAATGCCGAATGCCTCTGCCAATTCCTCGTACTGGCCGCCGAGGTACCTGCAGCAGGAATCGAGACGCCGCTGAGCGACATCGTGGACGAGTTCGTGGCGGGGGGTTCTCTCCCCACCGATGCGGCCGGACTGCTCGAGGGACGCTGCCAGCGGTGACGCGTGTTTAGCCACTATCGGTGGGTGCTAGCGTCCTCAACAGTTGAGCAGCCATGCACAAGGGGAGCAACAATGGCGGATAATGGTGGCACAGTCATACGCGGTGACGATGGAGCGCTGTATTTCATCCGTGATGAGGTGCTCGATGCAGCCCGGGTGACCGAACCCGAGATGGTGGAGTTCTGCGAGTCATTGCTCGACGAGCACGACGACGAGGTCGCGGGCTTCGCATTCGGCACGAGTACCAAGTCCCTGTCGTTCTCGGGCCCGTTCCAGCAACCCGGCTCGAGCCTCGGGGGCTCCATGAACACCCGGAGCACAATCATGTGCCCCGGGGTCATGAAGGACAGCTCCTTCGTGGTTCGACCAAGCTTCCGTCGCTAAGGAGCTCGATCGCCCGGGCCATCACCCGAGGGTCGGCGACAACCTGAATATCGCCTGAAGCTCCAGGTGGGGATCAAACAACGCACCGCCAAGCTGGACTGCATGCACATGCGCCAGACGCGACACTGTCGCGGTCGTCACCGTGCCCCCGAACGGGATGACCTCGCCTGGCGCAGGGTGCACTGCGTCGCAGCCCACGCGTAGTTCGCGTCCGAGTCGATCGAGACTGGCGTCGGGTTCGGGTTTCATGTCGCCAGTTCTCGGTTGGTCGCGTCGTTCGATCGACAGCTGGTGTACAGCGGCCAACCAGTCACGGTGCCAGGCCAGGCTGTCGTTCATCTGTTCCCCGGCCAGCGAGCGGTGCACGACGGCCATCTTCGACGCGAGGTCGTCCGCCGTCGGCTTCGCCGGAGACCCTCGGCCTGCCGCGGTGCGCCAGGACAGCTCCGCCAACGTCGGCAAGTAGCCCTGGGGGGCTCTTCCGCCGGGAAAGAGCGTGGGTGACAGCGTGTGACCTGCGGTGACGCTGATCGGCGCCGAGTCGATCGACAGGGGACTCATGGCCCGATCAAGCCACTCGATCGTCGCCTCCCCCCAGGTCAACAGCTCGATTGTCTGGTCGTCGAGATCGACGAAGGCCCAGTCCCCCCGTCCTCCGGCATCGTGCAGGGCGCTGAGCAGCCGTTCGCGGAGGTCGCCCGTGAGCTGGAGATGCCAGGCGGTGGGGATCATGGCCCGTCGAGCTCCCGGAGCACAGCGGCCACGAGGGGTCGCAGGTCGTCGAGGGTGAGTGCGAGCCGATTCCAGTGGAACACGGTGGCGGCGGCGAGCCACGATCGTGGACCGATCGACGACGACCCGAGCCCAGCGAGGCGCCCGGCGATGGAGACGTTGGTGCTGCGGGCGGCCGCGATCATGCGGTGACCGTTGTCGGTGAGGCCGCCGATGAACGCGGGACCGAAGGTGAGGACGTCGTGGATCCGCTCCTGGTCCAAGGGCACATGGCTCGTGGCCACGACCACCTCACCGTGGAGCACCGTCTCGAGTCGCTTCCAGAGGTCCCAGAGCTCGGCCCGGTCACCCACCATCCGGACCGCGAGATCGTTGACGACGATCATGCTCCACTCGGCTCGGTCGAATCCCGTCGGCGCACCCGCCAAGAGTTCCAGGGCCCAGCCCGAGTCGGCGGTGAACAGCGTGTGGGCCGTAGCCAGGCCCTCCAGGCCGCCGAAACGGTGCACCTCCGGCTCGTAGACCACCCGCCTCGACTGCCCGAGCGCAGCCAGGTCCTCGAGCCCGGTCGCGTCGGGATCGCCCAGGAATCGAAGTCGTATGCCCGGCTCCTTGAGGACGTAGTGCCATTCGGGAATCGCGCAACGCTCGACAATGGCCGAGATGACGCGACGCAGCACACCCATGTCGAGCTCTGCGGACCCGAGATGGAGCTGCGTCCAGGACCGGTGTGGCTCCTGATCCGTCGCGAGATCGGCGCCGAGGTCGTCCGGATCAGCGATCATGCGGGTCCGGCCCCCTCGAGCGCACGCGCCAGGCCACAGCGAGCTCGACGATGTGTCGGTTGCCCGATTCGACCTGCGCGATCTCGGCGGGATGCACCTCGGTGACCACGAGTCGCTGTGGTTCCTCGATCGACAGGAGGAGGCTGCAGAGGAAGAGCGGGCTGTGTGTCACCATGAGCAGGGGAGGGGCGGTCGGATCGATGCCGGCGCGCACCCGCACGAGGGAGGGCCAGCCCGAGACGCCTGCCCTCGCCAGCCAGAGACACATCGCCTCGGCCTCGCCGGCCGCGAGGAGCTCCGCGACCTCTGCTTCGTCGACGATCCAGCGACGGGCCGAGATCGAACCCGCGTCGCCGAGCCGAAGCTCGGGGAGGCCCTGCCCCTGGTCCAGCTCGTCCTGGAGTAGTGGCACTCCGAACGACAGGAACTCCCAGCCGTGGCTCATAGCGGCCACGAACAACACAGCGCTCCAGGGGTCGTTGACGCCGACCGCGCAGGTCGAATCGTAGGTGGGCCGCAAGAGGGCTCCATCGCGAGCGATCCAGATCGAGCCGTCGGAGTCGACTTCCAACGAGAAGCCGCTGGCATGATCCCATCCGTCAAGCCTGGCATGGGGCTCGATCGCTCGAAGTGCTGCGTTCGGGTTGAGCGGATCGCGACCGACGATCTCGACCCCGCCGCCGGCCTGGTCGCTCCACCGCAGGCCCGTCGGCAGCTCCGAGGGCAGCTCCGCATCGCCTGCTGTGAGGCGTGCCCAGAACAATCCAGGCTGTGGCCGGCCCCACCCCGCCAACAGCCGACCTCCGCCCGGGTGAACCAGCAGCGCACCCATGTGGCCGGGGCGAGGGCTGCCATGGATCAGCGACTCGACGTCGGAGACGCCGTCGATCGATGCCGCGGCGGCGCGATGGAGCGTCGCCTGGGCTTCTTCCAGCCGGTTTGTGGGACCTCGCCGACCGAACCTTCGGTGGAAGACGCCGAGCAGGGTGTCCGGTTCCGCCAGTTCGTCGAGTTCGTTGTGAGGTGAGCCTGGTGACGACGGGCGCCCCGTGATCGACGCTGTCGCCAGCTGTCGATAGGCCTCGGCCACACCCAGCCCGTCGTGGAATCGGAGCAGCGCGTCCACGAGGCGGGTGGTGGAGGCGATGACGTCGGGTCCCCACGTTGCGGCGACCGGTGCGACCCGGTCGATGATGAAGGGGTCGAGTTGGGAGGCGGCCACACCCGTGGCCTCGTGATGGGCGGCAAGGATCTCTCGACCCGCCTCGATGGCATGCCCGACGGCGTCGATATCGGCTGCGCCCAGGGCCGTCTCGAGGCGTGGCGCGATGCTGCGGAGCCGGGTGACAGCCGCCTGCCACGGCTCGCTGAGGTGATGGGGAAGGTCGCCTGCAGCGGCCTCGAGGACCGCCCATCCATCGCCCAACCCGACGTCGAGTCGGAATGAGGCGACCACTCGGCCAGTGGCGGTCAGCTGGTCGACTGCCACCGCGGCTTCGTCCGGGTCGATGCCAGAGCCGGCCACGCGCTCCACCAACTCGGCGCGGGTACTCGGACCCGACCGAAGCAGGGATTCAGCGATCACCATCTCGGTGCGATCCGCCAGTTGGTGTGGTTGTACCAGCGGATCGAGCATCAACGGTGCGGTGAGGAGGAAGGCCGCATCGGCTCGAAGGTGCTGGACCACCCGCTCGAACGGCTCCAGGTTCGGGTGAACACGCCAGTCCCCATCCGCGGGCCGGAGCCGCACGCCGCGCCCTGCGGTCTGCGAGCACGACGCTGTTCCCGCCCACGCCCCGTTCGGAGTCGCGCGGCCGACGGCCCGGGCGACGTATCTGGTGATCGTGCCCTCGAGACGGCGGGTTCGTGACCGGTCGTCGAGGGGTCGCCCGACCGTCCGCCTCCAGCGGTGGGCCAGCTCGAGATTGGCAAGCGACAGGGCGGTGACGAACTCCGCGGCGGCGGTGATGTCACGGAGTCGACGTCGGTCGGCCTCGAGGGTCCGCTCGATGGCCTGTTCCAGCAATCTCTCGCACCCGGCGGCGCGAGCCGACTCGTCGCGGGCGCGTGCAGCGATCGACCGGTGCTCCAGAGGGACCTCCTCGACCGGTGGGATGCGGCCACGACGGCGCAGGGCCCGCCGGAGGTTCAGCAGCACAGCGCGCCGCGGGCCGGACGACGATCCGATCGCGTCGTGCAACCCGCCGTCGAGTTCGGCCAGCGCCTCTTCTCGACGATCCGCCGCACGCTGCCACTCGTCTGACAGATCCGCCAGCTCGGCCGACCCGAACCCTTCCACGGTCTCGAGGGGCCAGAGCGCCATCCGCATCAATGCGTGGGGCGCGACCTCGACTGTCTCCAAGCCCCCGCCCTCCCCTCGAGTCGATGCGGCACCGACCACAACGGTCCCGCGAAGTCTGTCACGAGAGTGCTGGGCGCTAACATCCCCGCTCCGGAGTCGGAGGGGGTGATGTGGACTTCGCCTTGCTCTATCCACCTGCAAGCGACCCTCGCAGCCCCCACCTCGCTCTACCGTCGCTCACCGCAGCGCTCCGTTCGGAGGGGCACTCCGTGCTCCAGCGCGATCTCGATCTCGAGGCCCTGCTCCATCTGCTGCTACCTGACGCACTGGGAGCTGCGGCACAGCGCCTGCGAAGGGACGTCGCCGCCGAGCCCGGTACGGGGTTGTACGACCTCGTGTCACGAGCCGACGAGATCGTGGATCGGACCCAGCCAGCCATACGGCAGCTACGCGACCCGGACACGTTCTACGACCCGAATCGTCTTACGGCCTCCCGCGAGATGATCGCGCGGGCCCAGGATCTGCACTCTGCCGCCAACGGTCGGGTTGCATGGCGGCTGGGGCCCATCAGCTACGAGGTCGCCGATGTCGATGTGTCGAGCCTCTCCGATCTCGCCCGCGCCACCGCAGAGCCCCGGACGAACCTCTTCCACGAGTTCTACGAGGCCCACGTGCTGCCGGACCTGCAGGCAGGTGCTCACGATGTCGTGGGGATCTCGATCACCAATCACCAGCAGATCATCCCTGGCTTGTCGCTCGCCCGGATGCTCCACGAGCAGGGTCAGCTGGTGGTGATCGGTGGCACGGTGTTCGCCAAGTTCGCCGACGCGCTCGCGGCCCGGCCCGAGTTCTTCGAGCTGTTCTGCACAGCGGTTGTGCCGCACGAGGGTGAGTCCGCCCTGCTCGAGATGGGCGAGGCGCTCGAAGCAGGTCGGACGCTCGACGGTGTGGCCAATCTGATGTTCCTCGATGCCGATGGTGGGGTGCGCCGCGGCCCGGTGCAGGTCGAGGATGTCGATGCCCTGCCCACGCCCGACTTCGACGGCCTGCCGCTCGACGACTACCTCGCCCCCGAACCGGTGCTTCCCATCCTCACGGGCAAGGGGTGCTACTTCAATCGATGCAAGTTCTGCGACATTCCGTCGATCAACTCCATCGCGGACCGTCCCTACCGCCGCCGCTCGGCGTCAGCGGTTGCGAACGACATGGCGGTGTTGGCCGAGCGACACGGGGCGCGAGCCTTCGAGATCACCGACGAGGCGTTGGCGCCACCGTTCCTCAAACGCATCGGTGCCGAGCTGAGCGCGTATCCAGATCTCGATCCTCGGCTGGTGGGCTACGCCCGTCTCGAACCGGGTTTCACGCCCGAGGTATGCGCCGAGCTTCACAACATGGGCTTTCGCAAGCTGTTCTTCGGTCTCGAGTCCGGTTCCCAACGCATGCTCGACCACATGGACAAGGCGGTGCGTGTGGATGTCGCCCGCGAGGTCCTCAGGTCCTGCCACGACGCCGGGATCGGCGTGCACGTGTTCTCGATGGTGGGCCTGCCGGAGGAGACGGAGCAGGACGCCAGGGAGACCTTGCAGTTCTTGCTCGACGAGGCGTCGTACCTGAGCCACCCACGGCACAGCATCGACCTACATCGCTTCAATCTCGATCTCCGGACCGAATACTTCAACCAAGCCGATCAGTACGGCCTGGTGTTCGACCGGGTCAGGTTGGGAAGTGCCGATTTCCCACTCAGCGTCCGCGAGGTGACCCAGGCTCGCGGGATGAGCGCCGACGTTGTCGAGGCCCTCCTGGCCGAATTCGAAGTGGCCCTGTGCGAGCGCTACCGCTCCCATCGTGTGTTCCCGTCCCACCACTATCCCGGGTTCGAGGAGTACGCCGTGCTCTACGCCGACCGATGCGACGAGCTGGGATGGCCGTGGCGGGTCTCGCTCCCCGCTGAAGGTGACCCGATGGAGTTTCGTCTGGAGTGGGCCGAGTCGTTCCGGGCGGAGACGATCGAGGGTGGCTACGCGGTCGGCTCGATCCTCGGGACGAGCTTCGTGAGCGATGCCGCTCTGCGGTTGCTGGGCACCCTCCCCGGCCCTGGTGATGTGGGCCGGTTCGTGACCACGATGGCCGAGAGGGCTGGGGTGCCTGTCGATGACGCCGGATTCGTCACCGAGCTCCGTGCCATCGTCGACGATCTGCTCGGGTCCGGGGTGTTGTGGCTCGAACCGGAGGCGATGTCGTGACCTTCACCATCGCCGCGGCCACTGCACACGACGCGCCGACGATCGAGAAGCGGTTCTACGGAGGGACCCACCGCATCCGGGCGCCAGCCGACACCATCGAGCGGGTACAGCCGCTGTTCCCGGCGATGGGGATCACGCGAGTGGCCGACGTCACGGGCCTCGACCGCATCGGAATCCCGGTCGTCGTGGTGTGTCGCCCGAACTCGCGCTCGCTGTCGGTGTCGCAGGGCAAGGGCACCACGCTCGACGCCGCGACGGCATCGGGGATCATGGAGTCGATCGAGTCGTGGCACGCCGAGCGCGTCGACCAGCCTCTGCTCTGCGGCAGCTACGACGAGCTCCGCCACGGCCGCCGGCTGGCTCGTATCGACGACCTGCCCCGCACCACCTATGGGGGCTTCCATGCCCACCTGCCGTTGCTGTGGATCGAGGGATTCGACTTGCTCGAGCGCGAATCGGTCTGGATGCCGTTCGAGCTAGTCCACACCAACTACACGTTGCCCCGACCCACCGGCGCCGGGTGCTTCCTGGCATCGTCCAACGGTCTGGCGTCGGGCAATCATCTGCTCGAAGCCGTCGTGCACGCCATCTCCGAGGTGGTGGAGCGGGACGGCACGACCCTCTTCCACCTGCTCGACGACGACGAGAAGATGGCCAGAGGTGTCGACTTGGCCGGTGTCTCCGACGAGCGGTGCCGCGGTGTGCTCGACCGGTACTCGGCCAGCGACGTGGCGGTGGCGGTGTGGGACACCACGACTGATGTCGGCATCCCGTCCTTCTCGTGCATCATCTCCGAGGACGAGCAGAATCCGTTCCGCCTCCTACCGTCGGCCGGAGGCATGGGATGCCACCCGGTGCGCGAGATCGCGTTGCTGCGGGCCCTGACGGAAGCTGCGCAGAGCCGGGCGACGATCATCGCCGGATCGCGTGACGATCTGCTGCGTGAGGACTACGAGCGGGTTCGTTCGCCTGATGTGCTCGACTCACAGGTGGCACTTGTCCGATCGGCCGGCGACGGGCGTCGATTCGAGGACATCGCGAGCCATGAGCACGCGTCGTTCAACGATGACCTGTCGTTCCAACTCGATGCACTCCGCGCCGCCGGTGCGAGCGAGGTCGTGGCCTTCGACCTGAGCCGGCCCGGATTTCCCGTGTCGATCGCCAGGGTCGTCATCGGTGGGCTCGAGGCGCCGTCGGAGATGCCTGGCTGGCAACCCGGTCGCCGTGCCACCGAGCTGGTGGAGTCGACCCGTGTGTGAGCCGCACCAGGAACGAGCCAGGCCGCGGGTCGTGGTGTTCGCGGGGCCCACCATCGACGCGACCGCGATACGCGCCCTCGTGGGCGACGCAGTGGACCTCATCATCCGGCCACCGGTCACTCAGGGTGACGTGTATCGGGCGGCTCAACGGCAACCGGCGGCCATCGGGATCATCGACGGGTACTTCGAGCGCATCCCTGCGGTGTGGCACAAGGAGATCCTCCACGCGATGCAGGAGGGCGTGGAGGTGTACGGCGCGGCCAGCATGGGTGCGCTCCGCGCTGCCGAGCTTCACCAGTTCGGGATGATCGGCATCGGAACGATCTTCGAGCGCTACTCCAATGCCGAGCTGGTCGCCGACGACGAGGTCGCGATCGCCCACGCGTCCGCAGAGGACGAGTATCGGGCCTCCTCGGAGGCGCTGGTGAACATCCGAGCGACCCTCGACCAGGCGAGCGCCTGCGCCGTGATCGACCCCGATGTGGCCGCGATGGCACTCGACTCGGCCAGGGAGATGTTCTACCCGGAGCGGAGCTGGCCGGCGGTGCTCGACGCGCTCGTCGAGGCCGGCGCGGCCGAGCCGGCAGAGGCACTGCGCGAATGGCTTCCCGGTGGGCGGGTGGACCAGAAGCGGATCGATGCGGAGCAGATGTTGGTCAGGCTCCGCGACGACGTCGTCGGCGGGGTCACCTCGCCTCCGGTGAGATTCAGGCTGTCGCACACCGTGTGGTGGGACCATCTCGTGCAGCACGCAGGCGTCGTCGTGGAGGACCACGAACTCGAAACCGCTGGGCAGGATCCCGCAACAGTGGTGCTCGACGCGGTGCTCGACGAGCTGCGCCTGGTGCCAGCGGAGCACCAACAGGTGTGGTTGTCGGGACTGATGAGACAGCTCGCGCTCGAGGAAGCGGAGCGTCGTGGGCTCCAGGCGACGCCATCGGCAGTCCGCGAGCGCGCCAACCAGCTGTGTGTCGAGTTGGGTATTGCGACCGACGAGGCCTTCACTGGATGGTTGGCCGCGGTCGGGCTCGACCTGCGACGGTTCAACGAGCTCGTCGCCGAACAGGTGAGGATCGATCAGGTGGTGGCCCTCGTTGCGCCGGCTGCGATGGGAAACCTGGTCGACACCCTGCGCCTGGCGGGTCGCTACGACGTCATCGAGCGGGCCATGGACAAGGAACGAGTGCTCGCTGGCCGCGGTCTCGAGAACCCGGCTCTGAGCGTCACCGGTCTCGCCGGCGAGTCTGCGTTGCTCGACTGGTGGGCGGGGCGCTCGCGGTTCGGCCCGAGCCAGGACCTCAGCCACGAGGCAGCGCTGGCGGGCTTTGCGGATGCTGCCTCGTTCACGAGGGCGCTGCTGCGCGAGTACCTCTACGCCGGCCCCGGAGGGGTCGAGCCGGAAGGACAGGTCGACACGTCATGAGCACTCAGGTCCTCCGATTCCGACCGGACGTGGCGATGAACGTGGGCTACGACGACCGCACCAGATTCGGGAGTCCGATCGGGCAGCGCCCCGATGCAACAGCCCACGAGCTCTTCGCGCCCGTGGTTGCCCACCTGGGCGATCACGGGGTCGATCGGGCTGTGCTCGGCGAGCCCGAGTTCGTTCGGCGTGTGCTCGAGCACCAGCCCTTGCGCGAGGTAGCGGTGTCGGTGTCCGAGTCGGGCTGGGAGCTGCCGCCAGAGTTGCGGTTCCCCGACCCGGCGCGGGCCCGCCCGAGGTGGCTGACCATCGCCCGCCCTGACGTCGGGGCTGTCACCCGCGCCGATCTTCCGCCCGGGTACTGGGCACCGGTACACGAATTGGTGGCGGCCCTGTCCGGTCCGGGTCTGCCGGAGTCCAATATCGAAGCGTTGTCGGAGGATCTGCAGACGATGGTGCAGGGGTTCCTGGGCGAAGATCTGCTCGAGCTCACCGACACCGGACCTGCCGACTGGG
Source organism: uncultured Acidimicrobiales bacterium (assembly GCA_964443165.1). Taxonomy (GTDB): domain Bacteria; phylum Actinomycetota; class Acidimicrobiia; order Acidimicrobiales; family Poriferisodalaceae; genus JAYPWI01. Next base: position 66 of record CAYUBX010000003.1, on the reverse strand, counting down.
CGTGCGCTGATCAGCTCGCGACCCACGATCTGACCTTCGTCGGACACAACTGTGTGGTCTGCCGTT
>CAYUBX010000002.1:0-21373 GCA_964443165.1 uncultured Acidimicrobiales bacterium | reverse complement strand
TCCCGCACGTAAGGCTCTCGTAGACGGGCCGCGTCCGCGTTCTGCGCGTACGTCGCCGGCTCCATACCTGCCATCGCGTCGAACAGACCCACCCGGTTGCCCAGGCTGATCATCTGAACGGTCGCGCTGCCGTTCAGCATCTGCATGATGCGCCCCATGAATTCCTTCGAGCGTTCCTTGTCGAAGTCTGCCGCCATCTCGGACCCCCCTCGGTCGACCCGCGCCCCCAGTCTTACCCGCGCAGCCGTGCGCTGTCTGCGGCGCGCTCTACAGAGGTCGTCCAAATCGGTTGAGAGCCGGTGGCCCGTCAGACCTCAGTCGTCAAGATCACCGAATGCGTTGTCAGCCGAGTCCCCGCGGCTGATGGGCTCGGTCGCGGCGCGGACGACGCCGATGAGGTTGGCGACCACCCGCTTGAGGTATCGGGCGTAGATCGCTCGAGGAACGACTTCGTGACCGGGTCGATCCGAGGTGAGGAAGCCCCCGATGGCTCCCTGGATCTCGTCGGACAGTGCGTCCGAACGAGCGATGAAGTCCGAGGTGTCGCCGTCGGGCGATGCCAGAAGGTCTGCGGCCTCCGCGAACAGCATCGACACGACCTGGCGTTGCTCCGTGAGCTCGCCGCTGTCGTCATCTCCGGAGAACGAGACACCGCTCTCCGCGAGGTCGAGGATGTTCTTGGCCTGGTCACCGATCCGCTCGATCTTCTTGAGAAGGAGGATCAGCCCCATCACCTCACCGATGTCAGCGGCTCCCTGAACGGTGATGTGAACGACGAGCTCGTTCCGGAGATCTCTCTCCGCCTCGTTGATGCGGTCGTCGGTGGAGCGGACGTCGTCAGCGATGACCGCCGCGTCGCCACCGGAAACGACGACCATCGCCGCGAGATCGAACGAATGCCGGGCGTCGTTGAGCATCGCGATGGACTTCGAGACCACCGTGTCCAAACCGGCACTGCTCTTGCGGAAGAACGACAAGACCATCGGAATCCCTAACGGAGTAACGCCACGCCGATCAGCGGCGCCACGATGAACAAGCCTACGACGTACGCCAGGGCCAGGCTGCGGCGCTCCACCGCGATCTCGGCCATCCCCTCTGCGAGCCGAACCGGGATGTCCCGCGCCAGCGGAACGACGTAGAGGGCCAGAATGCCCAAGAGATTGAACGTGGTGTGAGCCAGCGCGACCGTCAACGACTCAGGACTGGATGCAGCGAGAGCCGCCAGGAGCGCAGTGATCGTGGTGCCGACGTTCGCCCCCAACGTCACCGGATACACGTTCCGCAACGAGAGAATGCCTGCGGCGGAGAGTGGCACGAGGATCGAGGTGGTGATGCTCGAGGACTGCACGGAGATGGTGATCACGAGGCCGAGCAGCATGGCCACCGCGCCACCGCCCTTTCCGAGGACCGCGTTCACCGACTGCTCGATGCGCGCGGCGACGAGTTTTCGCATGTTGCGCGTGATGAACGCGAGCGCGCTCAGCACGATCACCAACCCCGAGAGGACCATCAAGGTGCCTTGAACGTTGCCGCTCGCGCCCATCGTGTCCCAGAAGTCGACCAACCAGGACACCGGCTCTTTGACCCACTGCTTGACCGGGCTCTTCCATTCGCTGCCGGCCGCCCCGACGAGTTGCTCGCTGACCGATTCCGCGATCGACGAGACCACTCCCGTGATGAGCTCGATGGGCAACAGCACGGCCACGGCCATGACGTTGAAGAAGTCGTGCACCGTCGCCGCAGCGAAGGCCCGCTTGAACTCCACCGACTGGCGGACGTGACCGAGCGACACGAGCGTGTTGGTGACGGTGGTGCCGATGTTGGCGCCCATCACCATCGGGACGGCGTCGTTCACCCCGAGCGCCCCCGACGCCACGAGACCGACGATCACCGAGGTGCTCGCCGAGGTCGACTGGACGAGCACCGTTCCCAAGATGCCGATCGACAGGCCGGCGATCGGGTTGCTCACCGCAGAGAACAGCCGCTCCTGGGTGTCGGCACCCATGATCTTGATCCCCGACTCGAGCGACGACACGCCGACGAGGAAGATGTAGATGAGGGCCACGACGAGCACCGCGCGAGCCGGCGGGGGAATGCCCTCCTCGGTGTCGACGGTGGCTGAGTTCATGTCTCCCGCAACGCTGCATGGGGTGGAGCGCCCGGGAGAATCTAGAACATCGAAACACCTGGACCGCGACTCGCGCCGAGGGGCGACCCCTCGTTCCCCGCCCCTTATCGTGGTGCGGGCGGAGAGCCGTGGCGCGGGCAGCACCGGTCGACAGCGACAGGGGGCGAAATCGAGTGCCTGAGATCCCCGAGATCATTCTGCGCCGCCGTACCGGAACTGGCCCAGACCCAGGGACGCCATTTCATGGGGCTTCCCGGTCCCGGTGTGGTCCTGTGAGCACCGGTCGTGAACGCTCCCGCGACCGGGAACGTTCACATCGAGTCGAACGAGATCCGAATCTCCGTCTCGTTCTGCAACAGGGAAAAGTCGGAGGTCAGAGTGCAGGAGACCGAATCCGCTGTCCTCATCGAAGCCCCGAAACCACGTGCGGCCCTCACCCCGAGAAGGGGCGAGGGCCGGGCAGGACGACTGGTGTTGAGTTCGGTGCAGCGACCGATTGGGTCGCGCCACACCGGCTCGGATGTTGGCACCCTGCGGATGGACAGATCGGCGAGCCGGCAGCGGTCGTCTAACTGCCCGGCTCGGGGCAGCGGCGTCGGATCGAGCACTAGTCCTGTGCTGGGCGAGTCCATCGAGCGATGATGTTGCGGCTATGTTCCGTAGTGGAGGCCGTGGTGGGTCGGCTGATGGCTTACCCCGGGGACGACTCTGAAGGGGAGCCATGCAACGCTCCACGAGCGGCTGGCGTAGGTGGACGATCGTTAGTCTCCTCGCTGTCGCGCTAATCGCAGGAGCCTGCGCGCCAAGCGAGTCCGAGGTCCAAGTCTCAGGCCCCGCAACGGAGGAAGAGACTCTGCTGCGGCCGATCTCGGCTCCGGTCGCGAGGCCAGGCGCAATCGACTTCTCGAACTGTGCCGACGGCGACCTTCAGGCCGGTGTGAGCCCCCGCTATGTGCTTCACGAGGGCGGCGAAGTCGAGGTCATCGCCACATTCGTGAACCGGACCGACCATCCGTGTCCCGAGCCGACCGACGTCGCTCTCATGATCGTCGACGCTGACGGCAACAAGGTGATGACCCTGCTCGACCACATCGATTGCTTCGACAAGAAGAGCTGCCCGTACGTGGCGGCGCGGGGTGCATACGAAGTGCGAATGACATGGGATGGCCAGATCCGCTCCGCCGACCCCGATGTCGAAACCCGCCGCGCCGAGCCCGGCACCTACTCGATCGGAATCATCCTCGAAGGTGAGCAAGACGGCGGCGACATCCACACCGACGGCGAAGGGCACCATGCCCCACTCGTCCGACACGAGGCACAACTCACGGTCAACTACAAGGGCGCATTCCAAGAGGTGGACTGAAATGTTTCGACGCGCGATCGCAGCAGCTCTCGTCGCAGCGGTGGCACTTACCGCAATCATTGTGGCAAGCCCCGCCTCAGCCACGAATCAGTCCTCGCACGGCGGACATCACTTCCGTTTCGGCTCGGTGCCGGTGTCAGTGATCTGGCGCAACCAGATCGGACCCGGAATCGAGACCCAGTACATCCACAACGGGCTCGCGCGCTGGGGCAGCCAGAACGCCTCGGCCTACTACCCCGCCGGACCCGCACGGACTGACTACTCGTTCGCCTACGCGTACGGTGGCCTGCCGAGCTGCGACCAAACAGGCCCGTCGAACGACATCACGATCTGCGTCGTCGCAAACGGGTGGGTCTCACAAGGCGGATGGCACAACCACTACAACAACAAGTCCATCTTCCACACGGCGCTCGACGCCACTGACCACTTCGTCTACGCGTACATACACATCAACGTGAACCACCGCTACGACGAGGGCGTCTACTGCCATGAGATGGGTCACGCGCTCGGCGTCGCCCATCTCAACTCGGGGACTACGTGCATGCGCCCAGAGAACAACCTCCTCCTTGGGACTGCTCCAGGCCAACACAACCTCGACACCTCGGTTGCTGTGAACGCCCACGGCCACAACTGAGGCGTCGGACCTTCCCGACGAGGCCCACAGCGACTCGGGTTGCCGGTGGGCGCGGTCCCGAGAGTGCCCGGGCACTTGCCCTGTTGCGCGAAGCTGCGTAGATGGGGCACGTCCAGAAGCGGGCTGAGGGCCGATGGCGGCCTCGGTATCGCGACCCCGAGGGGAACGAGAGGTCCCGAACCTTCGCAACTCGCAGCGATGCCAAGGCGTATCTCCGCGAGCAGGAGTCCGATCTCGCTCGCGGCGAGTGGGTGAGAGAGCTGTCCGATGCTGGGCTTGCGGCGCCGACGATCAAGCGCGCCCTGCTGGTGCTGCGAGCCGTGCTCGCCACCGCCATCGACGCCAGCGGCCTGAAATCCAACCCGGCGGTGGGAGTGTCCCCACCTCGGTATCAGCGCCGAGAGATGCTCTTCCTCTCCCCCACTCAGGTCGACGACCTGGCGAACGCCGTCGGCGAGCACCGACCGCTGAGCTACACAGGTGCCCGAATCGGTGAAGTGCGGGCTCTGCGGCGCGACAACGTTGATCTGCTCCGAAGACGAATCCGGATCTCGGAAGCTGTCACGGCTGGCGGCAACCGAACGGTGGGGCCGACCAAGACCCACCAGGCGCGCACGGCGCCCATCCCGGCGTTCCTCGTCGAAGTCTTGGCCGAACACCTCAGACACCCGCACGAGCGCGTGGTTCCAGGCACGCGCGGCGGACAACTGCACTACCGAGCCTGGCTCCAGAACGTCTTTCGCCCAGCAGTCCTCGCGACCCCGTCGCTTCCCGACGGCTTGAGAGTCCACGACCTGCGGCATGCCGCGGCCTGAGGCCCCGGGGCGCGTCATCGAGATCAAGCTCTAAAACAGAGTCTGAACTGCGGTGATGCCACTGATTCTGGGAGGGGGCGAAATCGAGTGCCTGAGATTCCCGAGATCCGAGCTCACAGCGAGCGGGTGACCATGGAGTTCGCTGGTGCTGAGCTGGCCACGGTCCACGCCCTCAGCTTCACGGCCCTCAAGACCTTCTCACCGCGACCGGACGACGCGTACCGCCGAACGCTCGATGTCGTCGACCAGCGGGCCAAGTACCTGATCATGCGCTTCGGCGACGTGAGCTTCGTCGTCCATCTCATGCAGGGCGGCCGGCTCACGCCCGACGAGAAGCAGTCCAAAAGGCCACGCGGCGGGCTGCTGCGGTGGGTGTTCGCCGATGGGCGCGCCCTGCTCCTCACCGAACCGGGGACCGAACGCCGGGCGGGGGTCTGGGTGGTCGAGGGAGACGAGGAGGAACAGGAGCCGCTGCTCGGGCTGGGCCCCGAAGCCACCGAGGTCACCTCACGCGAGATGCTGGACCTCCTCGCCGACCACTCGATGCGCCTGCACGGGTTCCTCCGCGATCAGCGCATCCTTTCGGGAGTCGGGCGACGCCTGGCCAACGAGATCTGCCACCGGGCGGGCCTCTCCCCGTTCGCCCAGACGTCCAGGCTCGGCGAGGGCGACGCCGAGGTACTCGTCGACACGATCGGTGCCGTCGTCGAGGAGAGCCTCGCAGCGGAGCGAACGGCCGACGAGATGACCCGCTCGAAGGATCGGCCCTCGGCGGTGCACGGCCGAGCGGGTGCGGAGTGCCCGGTGTGTGGCGACGAGGTGCGAGCGGTGGAGTACCGCACGTACACCGTCAACTACTGCGCCACCTGCCAGACGGGCGGCAAGGTGCTGGCCGACAACACCACCAGCAAGTTCCTCAAGTAGTCAGGCGGGGACCCGGCGGGTCAGAAAGTCGATCACCGCCGCTCCGAACGTGTCGTTCTCGTCGCCCACGATCATGTGCGCCGCGCCGGCGATGTCGACGTACTCCGTGTGAGGGGCGAGCTCGCAGAACTCCTCCGCCGCGTACGTGGGAAGCACGTCGCTCATTCCCCCTCGGATGAGCTGAGTCGGACAGCGAAGGGCCTTCACGCAGTCCACCATCTGGAGATAGCGCTGCTTCGGCGGGATGCCCGATCGTCCAGTGCGGTAGTCGGGATCCCAGTGCCAGCGGTACCGGCCGTCGGCATCCAGGCGCAGGTTCTTGGCGAGGCCCTCCATGGATTCGGGACGCTCTCGATGGGATTGGTACGCGGCGATGGCATCGGCAGCCTCTTCGAGCGACGCGAACCCCTCGAGGCCGTCATCCATGAACTCGCGAACCCGGCCACCACCCTTGCTGCTCATTCGGTGGGCGATGTCGACGAGGACCAGGCCTGCAGCGTCGATGTGTCCTTCGCCGATCGCCATGAGGCTGCTGAGACCGCCCATGGACGCCCCGACGAGGACCGGCGGTCGGTCGAACTCCGCGGCCGCGACCCGCACCACGTCCTTGATCATGGTCAGCGACGAGTAGTCCTTGTCGGCCGCCCAGTCGGAATCGCCGTGGCCGCGGGCGTCGAGTGCAAGGACCCGATACCCGTGGCCGGCCAGATCGGCGCCGGTGGTCTTCCACGCGTGGCGGGTCTGGCCCGCACCATGCAGAAGCATCACCGGCTGCCCGTCGCGGGGGCCGAACGAGTCGCCCGCCAGCCACGTGCCCCCATGGCCCTCCCACCGATGGCCCGGTTCGGGCGCGCCGGGGAGCCGAGATCCTGCAGTCACGGCGAGCCAGGCTACGCGGCGAGTGGCTACGTTTGCGGGGTCCACCAGCAGCCGGCCGCAACCAGGGAGGCACCATGACGACCCTCGGACTCTCCGCAGACGAACTTCTCTCCACCACCCGCGCCGTACGCAAGCGGCTCGACTTCGATCGACCGGTCGAAGACTCGGTGATCCGGGAGTGCCTCGAGATGGCGGTGCAGGCCCCGAGCGGCTCCAACACCCAGGGGTGGCACTTCGTGGTCGTCACCGAGAAGGACAAGATCGAGGCGATCTCCGAGCTCTACGCGAGGGCCTTCGCCCAGTACAAGGACAGCCCGATGTACGCGGGTCGGGTCGGCGCTGGCATGGGCGAGGCGCGCGAAGCCCAGCAGGCCCGAGTGGCCAACTCGGCCGACTACCTCGCAGACAACATGCATCGCTCGCCCGCGCTCTTCATCCCGTGCCTCGGCGGACGCACGGACAACCCAGGCGCCATGGTCGGCCAAGCGGGCTCGATCATCCCGGCCGCGTGGTCATTCATGCTGGCGGCACGCGAGCGCGGCCTCGGCACCTGCTGGACCACCCTGCACCTCCGATACGAGGAGGAGGCGGCGGAGGTCCTCGGAATCCCCTACGAGACGGTCCGCCAGTACGCGCTCAGCCCGATCGCCTACACGCAGGGCACCGACTTCAAGCCGGCGACCCGGGTCGACATGGACTCGATCGTGAGCTGGAACAGCTGGAGCGCCTGACCCCCGCTCAGATGCAGGCGACCGGACGGCCTCCCAGGTCGGCTTCACTTCTCGTGGCGGTTCGCCACGTCCGGCGCGGGCAATCGTCACCGGATGCAGGGGTGTGATGAAATCGGACCCGAACCGAGGGGGTCAGATGGCGGGAAAGACAGCGTCAGAACTGTTCGACATGACGGGCAAGGTCGCCGTGGTCACGGGCGGCAGCCGTGGCATGGGCAAAGAGATGATTCTCGCCTTCGCTGCAGCCGGCGCCGACGTCGTGATCGCCAGCCGCAAGATCGAGGCCTGCGAAGAGCTCGCCGCCGAGGTGGAGTCGAGCACCGGCCAGCGGGCCCTTCCCGTCGCCTGCCACGTGGGGTACTGGGATCAGTGCGACGAGCTCGCCGAAACCGTGTATGGCGAGTTCGGCCACTGCGAGGTGCTGGTCAACAACGCCGGTCTCTCACCGCTCTACGACAACCTCTACGACGTCAACGAGGGCCTCTACGACAAGGTCATGGAGGTCAACCTCAAGGGTCCGTTCCGGCTCAGCGCGGCGTTCGGCAAGCGGATGTTCGACGACGGTGGGGGTTCGATCATCAACGTGAGCTCCGTCGCCGCATCGGACCCTTCGCCCAACGAGACCGCCTACGGCGCAGCCAAGGCAGGATTGCACGCGATCACGAAGAGCTTCGCTCGCGAGTACGCCCCCAGGGTGCGGGTCAACTGCATCATGCCGGGCCCCTTCCTCACCGACATCTCCAAGGCCTGGGACATGGAGCAATTCAACAAGCGGGCGGAGGAGACCATCGCCCTGCAGCGGGGCGGCGAGGCCGACGAGGTCGTCGGCGCCGCCCTCTACTTCGCCACCGACGCCTCGAGCTACACCACCGGTTCGATCCTCAAGATCGACGGCGGCTCGACCTACGCCACCAGCTGAAGGAGAACCAGCCATGGGTTGGGATTTCGAAACGGATCCGGAGTTCCAGAAGGAACTCGACTGGATGGACGATTTTGTCCGGGAGGAGATCGAGCCCCTCGACTTCATCATCAAGAGCCCCTACGACGTCAGCGATCCCGTCCGAAACGAGATCATCCGCCCCCTCCAGAAGGTGGTGCAGGACCGACAGCTGTGGGCGTGCCACCTCGGGCCCGACCTCGGAGGTCCCGGATACGGCCAGGTGAAGCTGGCGCTCATGAACGAGATCCTCGGGCGAGCCAAGTGCGCGCCGACGATCTTCGGTACCCAGGCTCCCGACACCGGCAACAGCGAGATCCTCGCCCACTTCGGGACCGAGGAGCAGAAGAAGCAGTTCCTCGAGCCGCTTCTCCGCAACGAGATCGTCTCGTGCTACTCGATGACCGAACCGCAGGGCGGCGCGGATCCGAAGGTGTTCACCACGACGGCGGTCGAGGACGGCGACGAGTGGGTGATCAACGGCGAAAAGTGGTTCAGCTCCAATGCGCGCTACTCGTCGTTCCTGATCGTGATGCTGGTCACTGATCCCGAGAATCCGCCGTACCAGCAGCAGTCGACGTTTCTCGTGCCCACCGACACACCGGGCGTGGAGATCCTTCGCAACGTGGGTGTCGGTGAGGAAGAAGAGGGCTCACACGCCTACATCCGCTACACGGACGTTCGTGTCCCCAAGGAGAACCTGCTCGGCCCCCGTGGCGGCGGCTTCGTCGTGGCGCAGACCCGCCTTGGCGGCGGCCGCATCCATCACGCCATGCGCACCTCGGGCCGCGTCCAACGCATCTTCGACATGATGTGCGAGCGCGCGATCAGCCGCACCACCCAGGGTGAGCTGCTGTCGAAGAAGCAGATGGTGCAGGAGATGATCGCCGACTCCTGGCTGGAAATGGAGATGTTCCGGCTTCTCGTGCTGCGAACCGCGTGGCGGATCGACAGGTATCAGGACTACAAGAAGGTGCGGAAGGACATCTCGGCAGTGAAGGCAGCGATGCCCGGGGTGTACCGCAACGTGGCGAGCCGGGCCCTTCAAATCCACGGATCCCTCGGCGTGTCCGGCGAAATGCCCTTCAGCAAGGAGGTCATCGAGTCGTTCCACATGGCGCTGGCGGACGGGCCGACCGAAGTGCACAAGGTGCAGGTCGCTCGGCGAGTCCTCGACGACTACGTGCCGTGCGAGGATCTGTTCCCCACGATGCACCTGCCCAAGCGCAAGGCTGCTGCGCTCGAGAAGTACGGCGATGTTCTCGAGCGGCACCTGCAGACGCAGTGAGGCCCGACCGTCATGACTGACACCGAAGAGCCACCGGTCGATCCGTTCGCAGATCCCTCCGAGCCCGAACTCGAAGCGGTGCGGCCAGGCGAGGAGCTCGACTGGGAGCGGATCGAGGAGTATCTGCGCGCCGAGATGCCCGCCGACGTCGACCTCGACGGAGACTTCGAGGTCCTGCAGTTCCCCAACGGGTCGGCGAACCTCACCTACATGGTGCGGTTCGGCGCCACGGAGCTCGTTCTGCGCCGACCGCCGTTCGGCGTCCTGGCGCCCGGTGCGCACGACATGAAACGTGAGCACAAGGTGCTGTCGGTGTTGTGGGAGGTCTTCGACAAGGCGCCGCGGGCTTACCTGCTCTGCGACGACCACGACGTCGCGGGCGCCGACTTCTTCGTGATGGAACGCCGGGTCGGCGAGGTGGTGCGCGGCGTGGTGCCCGAGTCGATGCGGGACGAGCCAGACGTCGGGCGGCGGCTGGGGTTCGCCCTCGTCGATGCCATCGCACAATTCCACCTCCTCGACCCCGACGCATCGGGACTCGGCGACCTCGGCCGGCCCGATGGGTTCGTGGAACGTCAGGTCGGTGGCTGGAAGAAGCGCTGGGACCTAGTGGCCGACGAGCGCTACGACGCCGGGATGACCGACGTGCACGCCCGCCTCGAACGGTCGATGCCTGCGTCGCAGCGGGTGAGCTTCGTCCACAACGACCTCAAGCTCGACAACTGCATGTTCGCCTTCGGCGATCCCGATCGGGTGACGGCTTTCTTCGACTGGGACATGACGACGCTCGGCGATCCGCTCATCGACTTCGGTACCTTGCTCAACTACTGGCCCGACCCCTCCGATCCACCCGAGGAGGGTCGGCTGAGTCATGAGGGGCTCGCCAAGATGGGCTTGCCGACCCGCGCCGAGATCTCCGCCCGCTACGGCGAGGAAACCGGCCTCGATGTGAGCCAGGCCAACTGGTACGACGCGTTCGCCCAGTGGAAGACGGCGACCGTCGTCCAGCAGCTGCACCATCGATGGTTGGTCGGCGACTCGACGAACGAGCGCATGGAGACCATCGCCGACCGGCTCCCCCTCCTTCTCTCCAACGCCGACCAGCTCCTGGCCGACATCGACATCTAGGCGGGCCACGGCGCGCTCTGACGCGGCGGGTTATCGTCCGGACCCAGACCGACACGGGAGTCCCGGATGCCACGCCTCACCCAGCTCAGCCGATCCGTCGAGGGTCGGGTCTCGCTCATCACCGGGGCCGGTGGGGGTCAGGGTCGCTCGACGGCGCACCTGTTCGCCGACGAAGGCGCACACGTCGCCGTGACGGACCTCCGCCAGGAGGACGTCGATCGGGTCGTGCAGGAGATCACTGACGCAGGCGGGTCGGCCGCCGGCTGGACCATGGACGTCGCGAACGCCGACCGCGTGCAGCAGGTGACCGACGAGGTGGCGGAACGGTTCGGCGGGCTCGACCACCTTGTCAACAACGCGGGCATCTCGCGCTTCTCACCCATCGACGAGGACGACTACGAGGACAACTGGGCGATCTCGATCGAGGTTCTCCTCACCGCGCACACCCGCACGATCCGCGCCGCGTTGCCATACCTGCGCCAGAGCGATGCCGCGCGCATCGTCAACATCGCGTCCACCGAGGGCTGGGGAGCGACCAAGTTCGGGTCGCCGTACACCGCGGCGAAACACGGGGTGATCGGGCTGACCAAGTCGCTCGCCGTCGAACTGGGGCGCGAGGCCATCACCGTCAACTGCATCTGCCCCGGTCCGATCAACACCGGCATGACCGCCGAGATCCCCGATCAGGACAAGATCATCTTCGCCAAGCGACGCACTGCGCTGGGCCGCTATGCCGAACCCGAAGAGGTGGCACACGGCACGCTCAACTTCTGCCTGCCCGCCAGCCAGTACATGACCGGCGCCATCCTGCCCGTCGACGGCGGACTGCTCGTCAAGAACGCCTGAGGAGTGTGGAAGCCGCCGCTTCGCGCGGCAGGCTGTAGGTCCCATGCCCCATCGCGACATGATCGTCATCGGCGGCGGGCCGGCTGGCACCGCGACCGCGATCAGAGCCGCGCGCGCCGGCATCTCGGTCACCTGCTTCGAGAAGGGCGACCACGGGCGAGACAAGGTCTGCGGCGACGGCCTCACGCCCCGGGCTGTGGGGGCGCTCAACAAGCTGAAGATCTCGCTCGAGGACGCGCATCTCATCCAGGGGCTGAGGATGATCGCCGGAAACAAGGTTCGCGAGCTCGACTGGCCCGGCACCTCGAGGTTCCCACCTCATGGGGCCGTCTGGCCACGCCGCCGCCTCGACACGGCGCTCATGGACGCCGCGGACGACGCGGGCGCCGAGATGATCTACTCCACCGAGGTACTCCCGCGGCTCGACGGTGACCGAGTCGTCGGCGTCGAGGCCCGAGGCGAGACATGGTCGGCCGACCTGGTGGTTCTCGCTGCCGGAGCGCAGGGCAAGGCGGCGCGAATGCTCGGCGCTGAGCGCGACCCCGACGAACCGTTCGGTCTCGCGATCCGCACCTACGCCGAGACGCCGCGCCACGCCGATCGTCACCTCGAGGCTTGCCTCACCCTTCGCGACGAGCACGGCACGGCCGTCCCGGGCTACGGCTGGATGTTCCCCGCCGGCGACGGCACCGTGAACATCGGAGTCGGCGCGTTGTCGACGATGAAGGCTTTCAAGAAGCTCAACCTCAACACCCTCTGCGACTCCTACCGCGATCTCGTTCGCGACGACTGGGGACTCGGGCCCTACCTCGAACGACCGCGTGCCTGGCGCCTCCCGATGAGTGCCCAGAAACGCCACGGACCCGGGTGGGTCGCTGTCGGGGACGCGGCCGGCCTCGTCAACCCGATGAACGGCGAGGGGATCGACTACGGGCTCGAGACCGGCATGCTCATCGCGGATCTGTTCGAAGCCGATCCCGCGTCGGCGCCCGACGAGTACGACCGGCTCGTGGCCGAGCGCTTCGATGCATTCCTGCGGACGGGCCGCCGGTTCTCGTTCCTGATCGGCCACCCGTGGATTCTGCGCTCCGGGCTGCGCCTCGCCGTGGGAACCGACGCGATCGCCAAGATCACCCTGCAGGTGATGGGCAACCTGGTGGACAACGAGACCCCGGGCGCAGCGGGCCGGGTGATGTGGGCCGCCGACAAGGCCCTCGCCCTCGCCGACCCGGTGCTACGGCGCACTCGCGCCGCCGCGTAGATCAGCCCAAGAGGCCCATCCCGCCGACGGCGTCGCGCTCTTCGACCAACTCAGCCCACGAGGCTTCGATCTTGCCGCGGCTGAAGTCGTCGAGTTCGAGGCCCGTCACCACGCTGTACTCGCCGCCCGAGACGGTGCATGGGTACGAGGTGATGATCCCCTCAGGTGCTCCGTAGTCACCGGTGGACGGGATCGCCATGGAGACCCAGTCACCATCGGGCGTTCCCTGCGCCCAGGAGCGCATGTGGTCGACGGCGGCGGAGGCTGCCGAAGCGGCCGACGAGGCACCGCGGGCGTCGATGATGGCAGCACCGCGCTGCTGCACGGTGGGGATGAAGTCGCTCTCGAGCCATGCCTGATCGTTGACGAGATCTGCGGCGATCTGGCCGTTGACCTCGGCGTGGAAGAGGTCGGGGTACTGGGTGGCCGAGTGGTTGCCCCAGATCGTCATCCGACGGATGTCGTTGACCGATGCGTCCACCTTCTGCGCGAGCTGTGCGATGGCGCGGTTGTGGTCGAGTCGGGTCATCGCCGTGAACTGATCATCGGCGATGTTGGGCGCGTTGTTCATCGCGATCAGGCAGTTGGTGTTGGCCGGATTGCCGACGACGAGAACCTTCACGTCGGACGACGCACCAGCGCTGATCGCGGCGCCCTGCCCGGTGAAGATGCCGCCGTTGGCCTCGAGCAGATCGCTCCGTTCCATGCCCGCCTTGCGCGGCATCGATCCCACCAGGAGGGCGTAGTCCGCGCCGTCGAACGCCCGGTTGGCGTCGGCCGTCTCCACGGTGCCCGCGAGCAGCGGGAAGGCACAGTCGTCGAGCTCCATCTTGACGCCGGCCAGCGCTCCAAGGGCCGGCTCGATCTCGAGCATCTGCAAGATGACCGGTTGATCTGGGCCGAGCATGCCTCCCGACGCGATGCGGAACAGGAGGCTGTAGCCGATCTGACCGGCGGCGCCGGTGACAGCAACGCGAACTGGATCGTTCACCGTGGATCCTTCCAGGGGTGGGGGGCGTACCTGGGTGCTGTTCTAGCGCATCGGACCGGCGTGTCACCGCTCCGCGGGACCCTGGTCGCCTGCGATCGGTGAAAAGGTCGTCAGGCGGTGCGGGTGTTCCCGATCCAGCTCTCGTGCAGGGCCGAGTACACCCCTCCCGCAGCCACCAGCTCGTCGTGGCTGCCCCGCTCCACGAGGTGACCGCCGTCGAAGACGAGAACCAGATCGGCGGCCTCTGCGGTCGACAGGCGGTGGGCGATGCTGACGGTCGTGCGACCGTCGGCGAGCCGCGCCAAAGCGGTCGCGAGTGCCTGCTCGGTCTGCGGATCGACGCTGCTCGTGGCCTCGTCGAGAATCAGGAGACCGGGATCGGCCACCTGCGCTCGAATCAGGGCCACCAACTGTCGCTCGCCCACCGAGAGGGCCTCGCCCCGCTCCCCCGCCTCGGTGTCGAGGTCCTGAGGGAGCTGCTCGACCCACCACCGAAGCCCCAACGCGTCGACCGCTGCGTCGATCTCCGCCTCGGTGACGCCGTCACGCCCGTAGGAGATGTTGGTGCGCAGCGTCGTGTCGAAGAGGAAGCCGTCCTGGGGCACCATGCGAATCGAGCGTCGTCGCGACTCCGGCGTGGCCCGCCGCAGATCGACCCCGCCGACCTGGATCGAGCCGCTCAGCGGATCGGCCAGCCGCACCAGCAGCTTGGCGAAGGTGGTCTTCCCCGAGCCGGTCTCGCCGACGATCGCGACCTTGGCGCCGGCCGGGATCTCGACGTCGACCCCTCGCAGCACGCGCCCGCCGCCGCGGTAGGCGTAGTCGAGTCCTGCAACGGACACCGACACGGCGCCCGCAGGCAACTCGACACCCGCTTCAGGTTCGACGATCTCGATGGGCGTGTCGAGGACGCCGAGGATCTTCTCCCACCCGGCGAGCGCGATCTGGGTCTGATCGAGGATCTCCGAGAGTTCGCCCACCGGCCCGGCCATGAGCGTGACCAGGAACACGAACGCCAGCACCTGACCCAACTCGAGACCCCAGGCCTCGGCCTGCCAGACCGAGGCCGTGATGACTGCCGACAATGCGATGGCGCCAAACACATCGCCGAGCGTGAAGAGCACAGCAAAGAAGCGAACGGCGCGCATCCGGGCGTTGTACTGACGGTTGATCGCGCCGTACAGCCGATCACCCGCCCGATCCTCCAGGCCGTAGGCACGGATGGTCTGCCCTCCGCCGATGGCTTCGCTGAACTCTCCGAGCGTCTCCCCCACCCGCGTGCGCAGCGTCGAGTAGGCGGCGAGTTGCCGCACCTGGATCCAGCGCAAGAGCGGGACCAACGCCAGAAACGACACGACCGTCACCACCGTGAGCTGCCAACTCACGACGAGCATCACGGTGAGGATGCCGATGAGCAGCGTCGTGTTGATGATCCACGACATCCCGCCCCACTCGAAGAACTTGCCCAGCTGCTCCACATCGCTGGTCACCCGGGCCACGATCACCCCACGCCGCGACTCGTTGTGCTCGGCGATGCTGAGGCGGTGGACGTGTTCGAAGGTCCGCAGCCGGAGTTCGTACAGCGTCTGCTCGGTGAGGGTAATCAGCCGAAGAAAGGCCCACCGGGTCAGGAGGAACACCGCCACCGTCAGGACCGCAGTGATCACGCATGCCCAGAAGACGAAACCCGGACGCGCCTCACCGGGCCGAAGTCCCTCGTCTGTCGCGTAACGGATCAGGATCGGGATCGACAGCTTGCCGATCGCGCTGAGCGCGGCGGCCAGCACCGTGAAAGCGAGACCAGCTCGCAGCGTGGGCGTCACCGCGATCCCTCGCCGCAGGATCGACAGGGCTCCATCGATCGGGCGATCGCGTTCGATCTCCACGGATCTCGGCGCCGTCATCGACCTGCCGCCTCGTAGGCCCGCACCAGATCCGCGTACTCCGGCACAGCCAACAGCTCCTGGTGGCTCCCGGACGCTGCGATGCGGCCGTCGTGCAGGAAGAGCACCCGGTCGGCCAGCTCGATCGTGCTGACGCGATGAGCGACGATCAGGGTGGTCGTCGCCAGCTCGACGGCCAGCCCGTCGAGAATCGCCCGTTCGACAACGGGGTCGACGGCCGATGTGGAGTCGTCGAGCAAGAGAAAGCCCGGATCACCCACGAGAGCGCGGGTCAGCGCCACCCGCTGGCGTTGACCGCCCGACAGGGTGACGCCGCGCTCGCCGACCACCGTCGCCCAGCCATTCGGCAGGTGATCGACGAAGCCCGCCTGCGCCGTCTGGGCATGGCGCGCCGCGTCGTCGACGTTCATGTCGCGTCCGAGAGCAACGTTGTCGAACACGGTGTCGGCGAACAGGAACGTCTCCTGGGAGACGAGGGACGTGCGACGCCGGAGGACGTCGGGGTCGACCTCGGAGAGGGAGACTCCCCCGAGGGTGATGTGGCCGCCGTCGGGTTCGACGAGACCGAACAGCAGCTGCGCGATGGTGGTCTTGCCCGACCCGGTTCCGCCGACCAGGGCAACCACCTCGCCGGGCGCCAGCTCGAAACTGCATTCGGCCAGCACGCCCTCGGCACCGTGGTGGAACGAGATGTCGGACACGACGACGGGAAGGGGACCCGCGGGAAGGTCGCGATCGCCGCCGAATCGCCCGGCGACCGGGAGATCGAACACCCGCTGCAGCCGCCGAGCAGCCACGACCGCCGAGGCGTTCTCCTCGAGGAAGAAGCCGACGATCCGCATCGGGAACGCGAGCTGCTGGAACAAGATCATCGCCTGCACCACGTCGCCGGTCGTGGCGCCGCCAGACGACACGCGCCACGCGCCGATCGCGAGCACCGCGATCATTCCGAGGTTGGGCAGCATGTCGAGCGACGGCTCGAGCGCCGCGCGCAGTCGACCGATTCGCAGCCGTGTGTCGCGGAGCCTCGATGCCGGGCCCTTCAGCCTCTCCAACTCCTCGGCTTCGCGACCGAGGGTCTTCACCACGAGCGCGCCGTCGATGCTCTCGTACACGACGGCGGTGACGTCACCAACAGCTGCGCGCACCCTGCTCGCCGGCTCGATCACGCGCTGGGTGAACAGCTTGTTGGCAACCCACGTCGCGGGGAAGACAAGAAAGGCGACGACCAGCAGCCAGGGGTCCACCGTGGCGAGGCTCACCATCGCGGCGCTCGCCAGGACCACCATCGACAGCGTGAACGGCAACGGGCCCATCACCATCGTCGAGACCTCGACGTCGGTGTCGGCATGCGCGAGAAGCTCGCCCGTGGGACGGGACCGCAACTCGGACAACGAGCGGTGGACGTAGATCCTGCCGAGCCGCCGGCGCAGGAAGCGATTGTTTCGCTCGACCGTCATCGACCCGAAGAACCGCCGGAAGATGACGCCCGTGGAGCGGAGAACCGCAGCGCCGATCAACAGAGCGACGATCCACCCGAGTGAACCGCTCCGCTCGCCCTCCTCGATCGTGGGAACGATGAGCTCGTCTGTCGCGAGCCCGATCACCTCGGTGCCGAGCACGAGCATGATCGCGTAGACGCAGGCGCCGGTGACCGAGGTCCAGAACACGACCGGAGCCCGCCGGATGTAGCTCTGCATGAGGGTGATGCCCTCACGCAGAACAGCGCCGGCCTTCGCCGACCCCACCTCCGCGACGTCGTCGTGAACCCGACCGGGCTCGGCCATGGTCCCTCCTGCGCCGGAGGCCGAGGCTACCGGCCGGTCGCGGCCGCGCTTCATCAATTCTGGGGCCAACCGTGCGCTCGGCGGCCGTTCAGTTGGTCAGCGCGCGCACGTCGTCGGAGGCGGCGATCGTTCCCTCGTGGAGGTAGCGATCGTGGTTCTCCTCGATGCTCTCGAGGTCGTAGCGATAGTTGACCATCATCCCGAGAGCGCGCTCTTGGCCCACCGGATCGGTGTTCGCGAGGGAGAGCACCCGCTCGACCCGGGCACCGTTGGAGAGGTGGAAGTTGGCGACCGGGTCGCTCGCCCGCTGACCGCGCTTTGCTTCCAGCAGGTAGTGCGCGCAGAGGCGCCGAAGCACCGGCTCGAGCGGGCCGACGAGCTCCGGTACCGCGTACCAGGTGTCGTCGTCCAGAGCTCGCCGGAGGAGGTCGAGGAGCTCGGCGCCGGAGGGGCCGTCGGGGTCGAGCCGCACTTTGGCGAAGGGTTCCGACTCGAGGAGCCTCTCTTCGAGCCAGGCGCGGAAGCCGGGAATCGGCGACAGCGTCGCGTAGTGGTGGATCTCGGGGAGGTCCCTAGCCAGCTCGTTGGCCACGCGCTTGATCAGAAAGTCACCCAGTCGGACACCGGCGAGTCCTGGCTGGCAATTCGAGATCGAGTAGAAGATCGCGGTGTCGGCGAGTTCGGGATCCGGATCGTCCTCATCGGGATCGATGAGCCGCCCGATGCTGTCGGCCAAGCCTTGGGTCAGGGCGACCTCGACGAAGATCAGCAGGTCGTCGGGAAACGCCGGGTGCTGGAAGGCGAACAGCCGTCGATCCGGACCCAGACGATTGCGAAGGTCGTCCCAGCAGGCGATCGCATGGACCGCTTCGTACTCGATCAGTTTCTCGAGGAGCGCGGCGGGCGAACTCCACGTGACCTCGCTGAGGGTGAGCAGTCCGACGTCGAAGAACTGGTCGAGCAACGCCCGCAGGTCCTCGTCGACGAGCCGCAGCTGATCGTCCACGGGGCGGAGAGTCCGGAGATCGGCACGGAGTTGCACGAGGAAGGCAAGGCCAGACTCCACCCCGATGAAGCGCCGGAAGATCGCCTCCCGCTTGGTCCGAAGGGCAGAGCGCAGCTCGTTCTCTGCCGCGAGGCGGGCCGCTCGATCCGGAGCGGATTCGACGGCGGACATCGCCTGATCGACATCGTCGTGATCGACGCCGTACTCATCGGCGAGCAGCTGGAAGAAGCGGCGCTGATCGTCGCGGTCGTACCCGAGGAACGCCTCGGCCACCACCTGGGCCCTCCGACGCGCTGCGAGTTCGCCACCGCGCGCTTGGGCGATCTGGTCCAGCCGCGATCGCAGCGCATCGATCGCTTCGTCCGACGCGAGGTCCGGGGGCAGATCCAACTCGCCCTTGGACGGCCCGGACGAGCTCCAGCCGCGTCGCAGCCGCCCGAAGACCCGGCGCAGCCGACCCCGCCCTTCTGCCATGAGGGCGAGGTTAGGAGGTCTGTTCGAGCGCGGCGTCGACCGTGTTGCGAAGCAACATCGCCCGGGTCATCGGGCCCACACCGCCCAGTCGTGGAGTCACCCATCCCGCGACCTCGCCGACGGACTCATCGACGTCGGAGATGATGCGCTTTCCCTCGCGGGTGATCCCGCCGCCGACGACCGCGGCGCCTGGCTTCACCATGTCGGGGGTCACCAGGTTGGGAACACCGGCAGCCGCGATGATGATGTCCGCCTGGCGGGTGTAGGCGCCCATGTCGCCGACGCCCGTGTGCACAACGGTGACCGCGGCGTTGGCGGTTGTGCGCTTGAGGGCCATCAGAAGGGCCATCGGTCGCCCGATGGTGAGGCCGCGCCCGATGACCACCACATGGCTGCCCTCGACCGGCACGCCGTAGTGCTCGAGCATGACTTGGATGCCCCGGGGCGTGCACGGCAGCGGCCCGTCGACGCCCATGACAAGGCGACCCAAATTGACGGGGTGGAGGCCGTCGGCGTCCTTGGACGGATCGACAGCGAGGAGGGCACGCTCCTCATCGAGCTGTTTCGGAAGCGGGAGCTGCACGATGAACGCGTGCACTGCTGGGTCGTCGTTGAAGCGCTGAATCGTCGCGTCGAGGGTGTGCTGCTCGGTGTCCTCGGGGAGATGCTCGTGGATGGAGTTGATCCCCACCTCGCCACAGTCGCGGATCTTGGCCCCGACATAGCTCTCCGACGCGGGATCGCTTCCGACGAGGATGGTTCCCAGGCCAGGGGTGACCGACATCTGGGCCACCTCTGTCCTGATCTGGTCCTTGATCGTCTCGGCCAATGCCTGGCCGTCGAGAATCGTCGCGGTCACGGCCACGACACTATCCACCGCCCCACAGCCGTCTGACCAAGAACGGACATGAATCCCCCACCCACGATGACACCCCGACATGCTCTGCGGAGAGGGGAGCGGCGACTCGGCGAAGCCGTGAGAGGGGCCATGGCAGTTCGCAGACGAGCGAAGCGAGGAGTGCGGCAACAACTAGTGCCGGAAGTGCCTCTCGCCGGTGAAGATCATCGCGAGGTCCAGTTGGTCGGCAACCGCGATCACGTCGTCGTCGCGCATCGCTCCGCCGGGTTGGATTACGACCGATACGCCGGCGTCTGCCGCCGCTTCGATGCCGTCGGGGAACGGGTAGAACGCGTCGCTGGCGCAGGCACCGCCGGTAGCTCGCCCGTCGGCTTTTGAGGCGGCAATCTGGCCGGACTCGACGCGGTTCTGCTGGCCGGCGCCGATGCCCCAAGCGGTTCCGTCTTTGGCCAGCACGATGGCGTTGGAGGTCACGTGGCCGCACACCCGCCAGGCGAACTCGGCATCCGCCCATTCGGCGTCAGTCGGCTGTCGCGCCGTGACCACGCGCCATTCATCACGCGCAGCGGCGAAGTGGTGTGGCGTCTGGGCGAGCCAACCACCGGTGATCTGGCGCAACTCGATCGCGGGTGTGCCTGGCGCGGGGCCTTCGAGGACCCGGGTGTTCTTGCGCTTGGCCCGCAGCCGTTCGATCACCCCGTCCTCGTAGCCGGGGGCGATGATGAGGTCGGCCTGCGCGGCCTCTTCGATCCGTTCGACTGTCTCCAGATCGAGGACTCGGTTCATGGCGACGATGCCCCCGAACGCAGATCGGGGATCGCACTCGTAGGCGCGCTGATATGTGTCGGCGAGGTCGGCACCAACCGCCGCCCCGCAGGGGTTGGCGTGTTTGATGATCGCGACGGCCGGCCCACCGGAGGCCGCTCCCAGGTCGTGTGCGGTACGCCATGCGGCGTCTGCGTCGAAGAGGTTGAGGTAGCTGAGCGCCATGCCCTCGTGCTGCACGACGGCGTCCCACCAGGGGGAAGACGCGACCTCCCGATAGCGCGCCCCGTCCTGATGAGGGTTCTCGCCGTACCGAACCTCCTGAGCCCGCTCCAGCGCGAGGTGGATGGTGGGCGGAAGTTTGTCTCCGTCGTCGAGCCACTGCACGATCGCCGCGTCGTAGGCAGCGGTGTGGGCGAAGGCCGCCCGTGCGAGCCGTCGCAGCCTGTCGGCCGACAGTGAACCGTCCGCGCGCAGCTCGTCGAGCACGGTCTCGTAGTCCGCTGGATCGACGATGATCCCGACACTGTCGTGGTTCTTGGCCGCGGCGCGGATCATGGTCGGACCGCCGATGTCGATCAGCTCGACGCTCGGATCGCTGCGGAACGGGTACAGGTTGCAGACGACCAAATCGATCGTGCCGATGCCGAACG
>CAYUBX010000001.1:21695-23533 GCA_964443165.1 uncultured Acidimicrobiales bacterium | reverse complement strand
GCTCCACATCGACGTCGTCGTGGACTCGGGTACGGATCTCTGCCGCGACCTTGATGACCTCCTCGTAGCGCTCCCGCTCGTAGAGGTTCTCGGTGAAACCCAGGCCCGTTCGAGCGATCCCGGAGAGCGTCTCCGCCCACAGCAGTAGATCCTGACCGGTCGCTCGAGCCACGAGAGGACGTTACCTGGCCGGGCGAGATGCGGAGCGAGCAAACCGAGAGCTCACCGCGACGCGGGGCCGCGCGATCGCTGACGGCCCCGCCTCGTGGACGATCGACCTCGCCGAGCGAGCCGCACGGGCGAGCCTCGTTCTCGCACTGGCGATCTGGAGCAACGATGAGCGCTGAGATCCTTCAATTCTTCGAACGAGCGGACACCTATGACGAGGGCGTCTGCGAGCGCTTGACGGTTCTCGCGAGGGAGACCGACGACCCTCTCGTGACGGCACACGGTTCAGAGGGGCGACTGAGACAGGCTGAGACCGTGCCGGAGAGCGAGCTCGAGCTCGCGTTGGTGCAGGTGGTCGAGAATCGGTCCGTCGGGGCCGGCGACGTAGAACGAGTCGACCACCTCGTGGGCGAGGGTCTGGATCTTGGCGTATCGGATGTCGAGGCCCATCTCGGCGAGGATCCGGGTCACCTGATACAGCACCCCGATGTGGTCCTCGGTTCGGACTTCGACGATCGTGGCGTCGGTCGCCGACTCGGTGTCGAACAGCACCTGGGTCTCGGCTGACTCGGCGGCCAGCGCAGAGCGACGCCGGTAGACACGGGCCCGCTCCGCGATGCGGGCGTCGATCGCGAGGTAGCCCTTCACTGCCCGCTTCACGTCGTGAGTCAGCCGATGCCAATCGATCGGGACGTCGGGCATCGCCACCCGAAAGATCGCCAAGGCCATGCCGGCCTCGCTCGAATACGCATCCGCCTGCAGGACGTCGAGCCCTCGTAGCGCGAGGGCGCCTGCGGCCCGGCTGAACAGACCCGCCTGGTCGGGTGCGATGACGGTGAGGCGGTCTCCCTCACCCTCGACGTGCATCTCACCAGCGGACATGAGCGACTCAAGGCGGTCGGTGAGGATCGAGCGGCGCGTCGCCGTCGGACGCTCCCCGCTCATATAGTGCGCGGTCGCCTCCGTGAGCGTCTCGACCAGTTGGGCCTTCCAGCCACCCCACGCGGTGGGGCCGGTGGCGAGCGAATCGGCTTCGGTGAGGGCCGCGAGAAGCTCGAGAAACTCCACGGTGCGAACGGACTCGGCGACCGCCGACAGGGTCTGCTCGTCCTCCAGATCGCGTCGCGTCGCGACATCGGGAAGCAGCAGGTGGTGCTCCACCAGCCGGGCGACGGTCTCCGCGTCATCTGCACTGAATCCGCATCGCTGCACCATCGGCCCCACAAGGCGCATGCCGACCTCGGTGTGGTCACCGGGGTAGCCCTTGCCGACGTCGTGCAGGAGAGCACCCACCACGAGCAGGTCCGGGCGCGCCACGCGTTGTGTCAGACGGGCCGCCTCCGCCGACGCCTCCAGCAGGTGACGGTCGACCGTGAACCGGTGGTACACGTTGCGCTGCGGCCGACTTCTGTTGGGAGCCCATTCCGGCAACAGCCGGACCCACACATCGAAGAAGTCGAGCGACTCGATGACCGGGATGGCGCGGTGGCCGAGCCGCAGCAGCTCGACGAAGAGTTCGCGAGCGCCATGCGGCCACGGATCCGGCAGTTCGGGCTGGCGTTCTGCGAGCCGGCCGAGCGAGTCGCGTGAGATCGGGAGCTCGCGGCGTGGGGGGCGGGGGGGGGGGGGGGGGGCCGCGGGCGGGCGGGGGGGGCGGGGGGGGGGGGGGG
>CAYUBX010000001.1:0-21685 GCA_964443165.1 uncultured Acidimicrobiales bacterium | reverse complement strand
AGAACCAGGACCGGATCGGTCGCCGGAGCGCCCGAGATCACGATCTCGCCGCTCACCATGTCGAGGCCAGACACGTCGATCGGGACGTCGGCCACCGATCCGTCACGCGTCACCCGCCGCCAGGTCTCGTCGCTCAGATAGGCAATCGACCTGGCGGCAGCTGCAACCTCTCCCATGAAGACGTCGGCATCCGGTTCACCGAGCGCCTCGGCCACCGCGTCCTGTTCTTCGAGAAGCAGAACGTCGCCGCGCTTACCGGTGCGACGGTGGAGCTCGACCCGGGCAGACAGCAGCGTCCGGTACGAGTCGCCGAGCCGTTGCTCGTCGGAGTCGGACAGCTGCACGCCGGACGCCATGGCCCAACGAAGCGCATGCACGTCGCGCAGCCCACCGCGCCCTTCTTTCAGATCGGGCTCGAGCAGGAACGCGACCTCGCCGGCGCTGCGGTGCCGCCGCATGACCGAGCGGTGCAGCTCTCCGAGCCGGCTGACATCGGACGCCCAGAGTTGGGCGACACCTGCTGCGACCTCATCGCAGAGCGCTCCGTCACCCGCCACCAAACGGCAGCTCAGCAGCGCCGTCGAGCTCTCCAGGTCGTGCCGAATGATGCCGAGGCACTCCTCGGGAGTCCGGACGGCGTGGCCGAGCTTCACACCGTCGTCCCAGATCGGGTACCAGAAGCGTTCGGCGAGCTCGGCGGCGTCCTCCCGTTCCGCGTGGAGCAGCATCAGGTCGAGGTCGCTTCCCGGGCACAGCTCTTGGCGCCCGTACCCGCCGATCGCCACGAGGGCGACGCCTGCGGTCACCGGAACCTCGCGCTCGAAAAGCGCCACGAGCCACTCATCCGTGGCGTCTGCGAGCGCTCGCGGCAGATCGGCCGACGGAAGGTCGGCCCGCCCGACGACGGCATCGCGAACCACTGCCAACGACATCAGTCGGCCTCGGCCATCAGCTCGGGCAGTCGCCGGAAGAACACCGATCGAGGAAGCGCCTCGACCCCGGCGGCCTCGGCTCGCCGCAGGAGATCGTCGTCGACGTGAGGCGCGAAACCCACAACCCGAACACCGGTCGGCAGCGCGGTTGGCACACCGCCTCGCGAGAGATCGATCACGAGGAGGGATGCTGACTCACCCGCGTCGTCCGCTGGGTCCGACACGAACTGAACCCCGCCACCGAAGCGACTCCGATCCATCAGGTCGGGTACGTACGCCACCACGGTCATCGCAGCCCCTCCGCTCGGCGACGCTCAAGATGGGTGTGCGCCTTGGCCGCGCCCCAGGCGATTCCGAGGTCGGTCAGCTCGGGCGCGATGTCGGAGAAAGCCGCGGGGCTGAGGCCGTAGACGTCGTCGGGAAAGTTCGCCGCCGCGAAGTCGTCCCGCAGGACCTCCGGGACACCGAGGTCTCGCAACACCGACGTCGGGAACCGCACGGCTCCTCGCACGATGTCGAGCGGGTTACCGCGCTGCTCGTCGATGTCGGTGTCGAAGAGCCGGCGCAGACGCGGCATGACGTGGGCGATGGACTCCTGCGACGCCGCATCGATCCGCTGGTCGAGATCCGGGGCGGACATCTCCGCCGCGGCGCAGATTCGCTCGACGCTTCGACGCACCCATCCGGGTAGATGGGCCTCCACAGCGTCCGCCAACTCGGCCGACACCGATTCGAGCGTGATCATGTGAGCGCCTGATTGAGATTTCCGGAGCGAAAGCCCTCCAGATCGAGGGTCACGTACTGATAGCCGACGCCCTTCACCGCCTGGACCACCGCGTGACGCTGGTCGAGAACCCGCTGCAGGTCGTCGAGGGGCAGCTCGAGGCGTGCGGTGTCGCCGTAGTCGCGCACGCGCAGCTGCCCGAATCCGAGACCGGCGAGGTTGGCCTCGGCGCGATCGAGCTTGCGGAGAAGTGGAACCGTCACCCGCGTCCCGTACGGCAAGCGAGAGGCGAGACAGGCCGCCGCCGGCTTGTCCCACGTACGAAGTCCCAGCTCGCGGCTCGTCTCGCGGATCTCCGCTTTGGTGAAGCCGGCGTCGACGAGCGGGAACCGCGCCTCGCGCTCGGCCGCGGCGCGCTGTCCAGGCCGATGGTCGCCGAGATCGTCGACGTTCACACCCAGAACCACCACAGCGTCGGTCGACGCGGCGATCGGGCCGGCGACGTCCATCAGCGCCGCCTTGCACTGGTAGCACCGGTCACCATCGTTGATGCGGTAGGCGGCGTTCTCCATTTCGTCCGTCTCGATGGTCCGCCACCTCAGACCCCACTCGGCGGCAAGGGAGCGGCAGTCGTCGAGCTCGCGTTCGGCCAGGCTCGGCGACACCGCCGTCACGCAGGTCGCGTTGGACGCGCCGAGCGTGTCCGTGGCGACCCAGGCCAAGAACGCCGAATCCGCCCCGCCGCTGAACGCAACGACGACGCGCCCGAGAGACTCGAGCTCCCGACGAAGGGTAGCCAGGTCGCCCACAGCTACAGACGTTCGGACGGGATCGCGTAGAAGAGGTCGGCTCCTCCGGTCACCGCCGACCCGTACCCGGCCGCAGTCGGCAGGATCTGCTCTGCGTAGAACTGCGCGATCGTGATCTTGTCGCGGAGGAAGTCCTGGCGTTCGTCGCCATCGGCGAGGAGTTGCTGAGCGGCGCGGGCGAGCTTCGCCAGGTAGTACCCGCCCACCACGATGCCGGCCATACGCATGAAGGGCGTGCTACCCGCGGCAGCGTCGTTCGGTGCCGTCGCCAATCGCCCGCCCAACCACATCGCAGCGTCGGTCAGCGCGGCCAGACCGTCGGACAGCGCGGTCGACACCGCGCCGAGCTCTTCGTCGCCGGCCATCTCGGCGGCCAGTTCGGACATCTCGCCCACGAACGCGGTCATCACCGCTCCGCCTCCCATCGGGAGCTTGCGGAAGACGAGGTCGGCAGCCTGAATGCCGTTGGTTCCCTCGTAGATCGGGGCGATGCGGATGTCGCGCCAGTGCTGCGCGGCGCCGGTCTCTTCGATGTAGCCCGTCCCGCCATGGACCTGAACGCCGAGGCTGGTCATCTCGACGCCCGTGTCCGTGCCCCAGCCCTTCGTGATCGGCGTGAGGAGCGCCGTCTTGGCGTCCCAGTACTCCCGCTCATCGTCGTCGGTCGCCGACGCCGCCATGTCGATCGTCGCGGCATTGGCGTACATGAGGCCACGCATCGCCTCCGCGTTGGCCCGCATCGTCATGAGCATTCGCCGCACGTCGGCGTGGTCGACGATGGGTGACGAGTCTCCCGGAGGGATCTCCGCGCCGATGGCCTTGCCCTGCTTGCGGTCGATCGCGTACTGCCGGGCCTGCTGGTAGGAGCGATCGGTGAGCGCCAACCCCTCGAGCCCCACCGACAGCCGCGCGTTGTTCATCATCGTGAACATCGCCCGCATGCCGGTGTTCTCTTCACCGACCATGAAGCCCACTGCGCCGCCGTTGTCGCCGTAGGACATCACGCAGGTAGGGCTGGCGTGGATGCCGATCTTGTGCTCGGTCGACACGACCCGAAGATCGTTCCGCTCGCCCAGCGAGCCGTCGGCGTTCACCAGGAACTTCGGCACGATGAACAGGCTGATGCCCTTCGTCCCCGGGGGTGCGTCAGGGGTGCGTGCGAGCACCAGATGGACGATGTTGTCGCTGAACTCGTGCTCGCCGTAGGTGATGAAGATCTTGGTGCCGGTGATGCGCCAGGTTCCGTCGTCCGCCGGCACCGCCCGAGAGGTGAGAGCACCCACGTCGGAACCGGCCTGCGGCTCCGTGAGATTCATGGTGCCGGTCCACTCGCCGGTGATCATCTTCGGGAGGTAGGTCTCCCGCAGGGTCTCATCGGCGTGGTGGCTGATGGCATCGATGGCGCCCTGGGTGAGGAGGGGGCAGAGGCTGAACGACATGTTCGACGCGGTCAGCATCTCCTGCACCGCGATGCCCACCACCCATGGAAGGCCGCCGCCGCCGTATTCCTCACCGAAGGCGATGCCGTTCCAGCCCGCGTCGACGAACTTGCCGTAGGCGTCTGCAAATCCGTCGGGATGGAAGATCCGATCGCCCTCTTGGCGGAGGCCCTGCTCGTCTCCCGGCTTGTTGAGAGGGACGAGTTGCTCTTCCATGAAGCGCGCCGCTTCGTCGAGGAGCCCCGCGACGGTGTCGGAGTCGGCGTGCTCGAAACCCTCCCGACCCGACAGCGTGTTCAGATCAGCGATGTGATCGAGAACGAACATCATGTCGTCGGTGGGTGCGCGGTACTCAGACATGAGAATCCTCCTGGACCACAGGATATTGGCGCACCCTGGCTACGGAAAACGGGTGGCAGGATGAGCGAATGGAACCCGCTCTTGCGCGCAAGTCCCTCATGGCGGCCCGCGCCGCCGTCGGTTGGTCGTCGCTGCTCTTTCCCACGCTCGTGCTGCGGCTCTTCGGCGTGAAAGGCCACCTGCGGGGAGAGCTGAAGTACGCCCTCCGCCTGTTCGGCATCCGCGACGTCCTCCTCGGCTACCAGCTCTACCAAGCCGAACGAGAAGGCGCGCATCCCGACGAGTTGGAAGAAGCGCTGCGGCAGGGAATCGTGGTGGACGCCGTCGACACGGCATCGGCGATGGTGCTGGGGGTTCGCGGCGGCGCGTCGGCCCGAACGGTCCTCATGGGCGCGGCCGCAGCAGGAGTCGCTGCGGGGCTCGGCATGATGGGTCGTGAGGGACATGCGGCGGGCTCTGAGGCCGCGGCGGAGTGAGCCCCGACCGCGATCCCGAGCCCACGATCACTCTGATCCAGTGGGACGGGCCGTGGGACGACGACGATCCCCACGCCAACTTCAAAGACGACGTCGCGGCCTACCGGCTCCTCGACCCGCTCGAGACACTCGAAGGCGCGTCCTCATCGATGAACATCCCCGTCGGCGCGCTGGCTCGCTACGTGCTGGCCAAGTGGTCGACCGGAGGCTCGGAAGGGATGCTGCACGTGGGCGGGACCACCGTCGAGCGGATGCACCAGTGGTGCGAGGCCGCCGAGGACGCGGATTCCGACATCGCCCGGCTCGACGCCTACCACCAGATGCGTCAGATGGTCAGCTGGCTGCGGGTGCCCTTCGAGAACCCCGACACATACGACCGCTGAGGAACGCGGACGCTCGCGAATTCGGTCAGCCGAGCACCCGGCCCATGACGACCTCGACCTCGTCGAGCAGGCCCGTGTAGAAGGTGCCGAACTCGCCGTAGATCGCGGACGCCTCGTCGTAGCGCATCGTGTAGACGACCTCCTTGAGGTCGTCGAGGTGGTTGGCGAACAGGGTGACGCCCCACTCGAAGTCGTCAACGCCTGTGGACCCGGTGACCACCTGCAGGATCCGCCCCCGGAAGTTGCGCCCGCTCTTGCCGTGCTCGTACATGAGCTCGCGGCGGGTGTCGTAGGGCAGCGTGTACCAGTTGCCGACGGTCTCGCGCCGCTTGGACATCGGGTAGAAGCAATACGCATGCTTCCCCTCGGGCGGCAGGTCGGGGTACAAGCGCGGGGTCTTCATCTCCTCGGGGAGGTCCGGGGCGTACTCGCTGGTCTCGGTCATCGAGACATAACTGTCGACGATCTCGAGCCCGGCTCCCTGCAGCTTGGTCTGCAGTGACCGCAGCTGCCACAGGTCGGGGCCGAGGGCCATGAAACCCACGTCCGCCTTGTGACCGATCATCGCGACGGACAACACCTGATGGTCGCCGTCCGCCACGTCCTTCACGGCGTTGATCACCGCTTGCCCATCGGTGGATGGCGTCACCTTGCAGAACAGGTGGAGGACGCCCCACCCGATGCTGGTCGTCACGTACTGCGCTTCGCTCACCCTCCTGAGTCTACGGAGGACGAGCCGGCGAAGAGATTCGAGGGTCAGTCGGCCACGGTGCCGGTGTAGACGTTCATCGTGTCACTTCGGGCGAAGCCGACGAGCGTCATGTCTGCGGCGCGGGCGGCGTCGATCGCGAGCGCGGACGGCGCCGACACCGCGACGAGCGTTCCGAAGCCGGCGGCCCACGCCTTCTGCACCATCTCGAAGCTCGCCCGACCGCTGACGAACAGCCCGAGCTCTGAGGTGTCGGCTCGCCCGTCGAGAAGCCGGCGGCCCACCACCTTGTCCACGGCGTTGTGGCGTCCGATGTCCTCGCGCACCAGTTCGATGTGCCCGTGCACGTCGAAGGTGGCAGCGGCATGGAGTCCGCCGGTTCGGCCGAACATCTCCTGCTCGCCCGCGACGCCGTCGACGACCTTGGCGATGACCTGAGGGTCGAAGACGACAGTCGCCTGGACCTTCGGGAGCCGAGTGGCCATGTCGGTGAGCGTGGTGGTTCCGCAGAGTCCACAGGAGGAACTGACGTTGCCGACCCGCGGCGTCGGTACAGGGGCCTGACCGCCCGTCTCGACGGTGACGACGTTGTATTCGAACTCGGCCGCTGGGCCCTCGCCGCAGTACCGGACACCCAGGACGGTGGCGCCAGCCAGCAGACCGTCTCCTGCACAGAAACCCACCGCGAGTTCGTAGTCATGACCCGGCGTGCGCATCGTCGTGGCCACGAGATTGCCGTCGAGGCGAATCTCCAGCGGCTCTTCGACGACGACTTCGTCGGGGCCACGATGGGACTCGCCATCGTGCAGGCGCTGCACGAGCACCTTCTCCGTCCGACCTCGCCGCATGAGGTGAAGGCTACCGGCGGTGCCGGGCCCGCCAATAGTGCGTCAGGGTTTGACGGCGATCCACACCTCTTCGACGGGCCACTGAGACGCCCAGTCACCGGTGACGAACGGGAAGTCGGATGTAGCGCCTTCGGGCGCATACAACTCTTTCAGTTCGACCACCTGGAGACCGCAGCCGGTGAGGATCCGGATCATCTCGCCATGGCTCACGTGGAACTGCACGCCGTCGACCTCGAGCCAGTCCATCCGACCCAGCCCGCGCAGCGGACGGCGGAGTTCCGTCGAAGCGTGAACGTCGTCCCACTCGGGGATGCAGGTCATGAGCAGCACAGAGTTGCCCAGAAAGACCAGCCGCCCACCGGGTCGGAGCACGCGAGCTGCCTCGGGGATCCAGACTGCTGGATCACACCAGATCGCGGCGCCGTACTCACTGATGGCCAGATCGAACGACTCATCCGCAAAGGGCAGCCGATGTCCGTCGCCATGGACGAACGGAATCGTGGTGTCATGCTCGGCAGCCAGTCGGCGCGCCGTTGCGAGCTGAGCCGGAGAGTTATCGAGCCCGACCACGCTCGCTGCGCCGACCGAAAGGCACCATTTCGAGACATATCCGGTCCCGCACCCGATCTCAACGACATTGGCCCCTGCCACTCCGTCGAGCAGACCGACATCATTCTCCGGAAGGCCGAACACACCCCAGGCCGGATCGCCGCCCCACGCCCGTTCGCCGAGGGGGACGAAGAACTCGGCAAGGTCGGCCCAGTACGACCGGTTGAGGAGGGTCTGGTCCGTGAGGAGCGCCTTGTGCAGAGCGATCTCGGTGATCGACTCGCCTGCAAGGATGTCCTCATCCACCCTGGAGCGGCCGTCGATCGTCCATCCGTGGCGTTGGTAGAAGGCCTGTGAGCGCTCGTTGGCCTCGAACGTCCAGAGTTCGGCCGTCTCACAGCCGGATCGCCGCAAGATCCTCTCCCCCACCGCGAGCAACTCCCGGGCCAGACCCGTGCCCCACTGCTCGGGCGCGACATACAGGAGATGCAGTTCGCCGTGACGGCCACTGAGAGGGCCAGCGAGAACGTGACCGACGATGGCGTCATCGACGCGAGCGGCGATCCACGTCCCCTGCGGATCCGCACCGTCGAACCAGGGTGCGAAGGCCGCCCGTCGATCGCGCCAGTCGAGCACGTCCAGGCGCTCGTCGGAAACCATGTCCCGGTAGGCGACCTGCCAGATGCGCGTGTGGAGTCGCGCGACCTCGTCGAGGTCGTCCAGCGTCACCTCGCGCAGCTGCATCGATTCAGTCGGCGCGGGTCAGCGTGGCACTGAGGTGATGCTGGAAGGGCTGATCGACCGCGGCCATGGACAGGTCGTAGGAAAGCGTGTCGCCGGAGACGGTGATGACGCGTTCGACGCTCGTGACGTCCTTGGCCGAAGGCGAGGTGACGACCTCGATTGTCGAGAGCGACATCTCCAACCCGTCCGCGGTCGTGGTCACCGTGCCGGTGTGCACCTCGAGGATCCCCGACGGCTGGGTGAGCACGAGCTCGAGACCGCCGTCGCCCAGCGGGCGGAAGTACCCCTGCTCGGCGTGAAGAGGGAGGCCCGACGACGCCTCGCGAGTCTTCTGTCCATAGGCCACGAATGGCTTGCCGACGTGCCCGAACGTCACCTCTTCGAAGTACTCGAAGTCCTCGATCGTCGGATAGTGCCCCGCGCCGCGGCCGCGCCACGTCCCGAGCAGCGGCCGCAACGGCTCACACAACAGATGCAGCTCAGGCGGATTCATGCGGGACCTCGATACGCTTCGATCGACGGGAAAGGGACCACGCGATGCACCACATCGAGATCACCTACTGCGTGCCTTGAGACTATTCGGACCACGCCGTGAGCGCGGTACGAGATCTTCTCAGCAACTACCAGCACGTCATCGCTGATCTGCGCCTCGTCAACGGCGCATCGGGTGTCTTCGACGTCACGGCGGACGGCACCACGATCTACTCGAAACACGAGACTGGTCGCCATGCCAACGAGGGCGAGGTGCTCGAGCTCTTCGCTGCCTTCGTCGGTCCCGGAGTCCCGATCTACGGCACCTGAGTCCACCGTCGGATTCGCTGTCAATCGCGGCGGTGGTCTCGCGCCGGTCCGCGCAGGGTCGCTCCGCCATCCACCACGATCGTCTGGCCGCTGATGTAGCGCGCCTCATCGGAGGCGAGGAACCGGACCGCCGCGCCGACGTCCCAGCCAGTTCCCTCGACCCCGAGCACGCTCGCCAGCCTGCGTGCTTCAGCCGCGTCGGCCGGCATGTCATCGCCCCCGACCATCGGGGTGCGCACCGGGCCGGGCGCAACACAATTCACCCGAATTCCATCGGGGCCGTGGTCCACCGCCATCGCGGCCGTCAGCGCGATCACAGCACCCTTCGACGTCGAGTACGCCGTCCGCCCGCTCGGCCGCAATGCGGAGATCGACGAGATGTTGACGATTGAGCCGCCGCCGGACTCCAGCATCGCGGGCACCGCGTGGCGTGACGTCAGGACCATCGAGTGGACGTTGACGTCCATGATCCTCTTCCACTGGTCGAGATCGGCCTCCACGACCGAGCCGCGACCGCCGATCCCGACGTTGTTCACGACAATGTCGAGGCGACCCCACCCCGACGCCGCAGCGGACACCATCGCTCGACACGCCTCCTCGTCGATCACGTCGGCCTCATGCGCGATCGCCGCGCCACCCTCGTCCCGAATCATCTCGACGGTGCGCGCCGCCAGGGACATGTCGCGATCCACCACGAGCACCTGAGCACCGGCCTGCGCGAGGAGGATTGCCGCCGCGCGACCGTTGCCGATGCCGTCGCCTTTCGCGCCACCGCCGGTGACGATCGCCACCTTGTCCGCCAGATCCCGAGTAGCACGCTCCGCCGCCATCCCCGAAGTCTGGCCTTACGATGCGACGATGGCACGCCTTCCCTACCTCAGCGTCGATGACCTCAGCGAAGACGACCGGGAGCTGCTCGCCCGCGACATCCACCTCAACCGGCTCCTGGCACACAACCCCAGCGGAGCGCGGGCGTTCGGGCGCCTCGGAGGTTGGATCCGATTCAAGCAGGACCTCGACCCGAGGCTGCGAGAGCTCGCAATCCTGCAGGTCGGCTGGGAGGCACGGAGTCCCTACGAGTGGAGCCACCACGTGAAGCTCGGGCTGGAGTTCGGCTGCACCGAGAAGGACATCGCAGGCATCGCGCAGCTCGACGGGGGCGAGCCGACCCACTTCGGCGAACTCGAGCTCGCTGTGCTGTCTGCTGCCAAGCAGATCGCCAGCGAGCTCGAGGTGGACGACACCACGTGGGCGACGTTGACCGGCCACCTACCGACTCAGCAGGTGATGGACCTCGTGCTCGCGGCGAGCTTCTACTGCATGGTCGTCCGTGTGCTGGCGACGCTGCGGATCGACGTCGAGGACGACTATCAGCCGTATCTGGACCGGTTCCCGCTGCCGGGCTGAGCCGCTCCGTCAGCTGGCGAGGGTCACCGTTCCGGCGATCGGATCGACGGTGACGATGGCGCCCTCTTCGATGAGTTCGAGCGCGCCCGTCGCGCCGATCACCGCGGGGACTCCGAGCTCGCGAGCGATCACCGCCGCGTGGCAGAGCAGGCCACCTTCCTCCACCACCATCGCCCCGGCGCTCGCGATCACCGAGTTGTAGGTGGGTGCAGTCCACGCCGCGACGAGCACGTCGCCAGCTTCGAAGGTGCCGAGGACATCCTCGGGTTTGGTAGCGAGGCGCGCCCGACCGGTGTACGTCGCGTCGCCGATGCCCATCCCCTCGAGGGGACGGCCGCCCTCGTCCTTCTCCAACAGCGCGACGCACGCGAGCACCGACTCCGTGAGACGGCGCAGCCCGTAGGGGAATGCAGACGGGTCCACCCGTCCCGGAGGATCCCCGAGGAACAGCGGCGGATCAAGCGTCGCCTCCCACTCACGATGGGCCGCTCGCTCCTCGAGGTCGTCCGTCGTCAGCGGCGATTCGCCCCGCAGCGCCGCAGCGAGCTCGTGGGTGTCGAGTTCGAAGACACGTTCGTCCCTCGACAGCAGAGCAGATGCCACGAGGCGGCCCGCCGCCTCCAGATACGCCCGACGGGTGAGCCCGATGGGCCACTCCGCAGTGAGGGGGCCGTTGTCGTCGCGCAGGCCATACGCCCGGCGAGCAGCATCCAGGAGGTCGTCGAAGAGTTCGCGATCGTCAGACGGAACCTTCTCGCGCGTCGAGGCGATCACGTCCTGAACCTCGGAGTCGTCCGACTCCTGCCACGTGGCCCCCGCGTGAATCACCGCGATGACGGTGGCCGGCACCTCGCACACCGCGAGACCTTCGATGTCGTAGCTCGACACGATGCGCCAGCCGTACAGATCCAGGTACGCGTCGAGGGCCGCCGCGCTGGCCGGTCCAGCGGCGCGGACCTCATCGAGCGACGACACCGTCGCCGGGTCGACGCCCTCGCTCCGCAGCGCGTTCGCGATCGCCGCACCCATCTGGCCGGCTTCTCGGGTCGCCGGCGACGCTCCCCTCAGCATCTGCATCATCTGTTGCAGGTCGAGACCCCACCGGGTGCCATGGGCGAGCATGTCGCCGATCGGACCCATGTCTGTGCCGTGCAGGACGTGATGCCGGCGGTTGCCCGCGTACAGCTGGGCCTCGATCCGATCCACGTGATCTGCGAGCTCGGAATCGGACATCGACTCGATCGCCTCGGCCTGCAGGGCCGTGTTGCTCTCGATCCATTCGTGACGCTCGGTGGTCTCCCACGCCGCGAGCGGCTCGAGGATCACGTTCGTCTCGAACACCTCGATGGCCCGCTTGTTCCTCTTGCGCAGACCGGGATGCAGCCGGGACAGAGCCCACAGGACCGGTTTCGGCACCGGCTTGTCGGCCCGCTGCTCACCGCCGAGCGGCACCACCCGGCGATACATGCCGCCACGGACCATGCGGACGCTGATCTTCTCCAGTGGGGCGCCGTAGTGCTCGAACACCTCGCTGTAGGCGTCATCCATCACCGTGCTCATTACCCGCCGGAACGCGGGTGTGGCAGCGGGGGGCGCATGAGACAGGTCCCTCTCCCACGTGCCTGGTCCCGGCGGCTCCCAGGTCACCTCGGTGTCGGTCATGAGGGCTCCTTCTTCGAGTCGGCATCCTGCAGGAGGACGCTCGAGACATGTGACGCCAGACGCGCTGCATGGGCGGGGTCATGGCCCATCCGATCGACCAGCTCCAGGAACATCGAGCTCGACGTCACGGCAATCACCACATCGACGACGTCGGCGTGATCCGCTTCGTCGAGATGGGCGAGGCGCTCGGAGGTCGCCCGAAGCAGCCCTGCGCGTATCTCGGCAAGCCGCCGCAGACGTGCCTCCCGCGGCAGCGGACCCTGGTGCAGCACACGTACCCCCGCCACGTTGGTGGCGAAGTCCTCCCACAGAGCCGTGAGATAGGGCTCGATGCCGTCGGCTCGGATCGGATCCGCCTGGGAGAGCTCGCGAGCGCGCTCATCCTGGCGGTCGGTGGACGACTGGATCAGATCCGTCGTCGTCGGGAAATAGCGGTACACGGTGCGCAACGACACGCCTGCCCGCTCTGCGACCGCTGGCACCGGGATCGTGGCGGGCATCTCGGTCTCGAGGAGATCCAGGACCGCGGCCCGAATGCGATCGCGCGTCTCGTCCTTCTGACGATCACGCAACGGCGCTTGCTGGGTGACCGGGCCGTTCATGACACGAATCGTGTCACGCGACATCTCGGGCGGCGTGCCTAGGGTTCCGGGTATGGACGCGCCGCTCTCGGACATCACCGTGCTCGACCTCACCCGCGCCCTCGCCGGCCCGATCGCCTCGCGACTCCTGGCCGACATGGGCGCCCGCGTCATCAAGGTCGAACCGCCCGCGGGCGACCTCACTCGGTCGATGGTGCCCCGCGTCGACGGCATGTCCGCCTACTTCGCGCAGTACAACGCCGGGAAGAAATGCGTCTCGGTCGACCTGACCGTGGAGACCGGGCGCGACCTCTTCCTCCAGATGGTCGAACGCTGCGACGTCGTCCTCGAGAACTACCGGCCCGATGTTCTCGAGCGAATGGAGCTCGGGTTCGAGGCGCTGCGCGAACGCAATCCGCAGATCATCCTCGCCTCCGTCAGCGGGTGGGGTCACGGCAACTCGCGATCACTCCAGGGCGCCTTCGCCTCCACCATTCACGCCGAGGCGGGCGTCACGGAGATGGTGGCTCGACGGCGCGACGGCGTCCTTCGCAACGACCCGATGTCCCACGCCGACACGTACACCGGTCTGCACGCCCTCAGCGCGGTGCTCGCAGCCCTTCATGCGCGAAATCGAACCGGCGAGGCGCAGCAGGTCGAGGTCGACATGGCCGAGAGCACGCTCACGGTCAACGATCTCGCCTCTGTCGAGATGACAGGCGAGGACCCCGACGTGGGCTTCCGGGCGGGGCAGAACTGGTCGGCGATCTACGAGATGGCCTCAGGGCGCCACGTCAACATCACGCTCGACGTCACGACCAACGGGGGTTTCGAGATCATCCAGACGGCGATGGGACGCCCGGACCTCGCCGACGACCCGCGCTTCGCCGAGATCGAGAGCCGCATCGCCCATCGGGGGGAGCTCGAGGGGATCGTGGCCGACTGGGTACAGGGCTTCGAGACCGCTGCGGAGGTCGAGGCGGCGATTCCAGAGTCCTCAGTACTGGGTGCCGAGGTCCGCACGGTCGCCGAGCTCGCCGAGACCGACTGGGCTCGCGAGCGAGGCGCCTTCGTGGAGGTGGACACCGGCCGCGGTGAGATGGTCACCGTGCCGCAGTCTCCGTTTCGCTTCCGGGATGCACCGACCGGGGTCGGTGACGAGGCTCACTACCGCGGCCAGGACAACCGCGCCGTGCTCGCGGAGTTCCTCGGCCTCGGCGAGGCCGAGCTCGACGCCCTCGAAGCCGACGCCGTGATCAGCTCCCGCCCACCCCGCTGGGCCCAGTAGCCCACCCACCGCGCGCAATAGGGGTCAGACACGTGTCTGACCCCTCCCGACCCCGCCCGGACAAAGAGTCCCAGGCCAGCGGGCGATGAAGCGCGCCACGACCACCAGCTGCGAACACACCCCCACCGTGAGCGCGTACTAGGGGTCAGACGGGTGTCTGACCCCTTGGGAAGGGGAACCACGGAGGGTGAAGACGCAAGTGGGAGCGCCCTCCGGGGCGCTCCCATTTGCGGAATCAGGCCACGGAATCAGGCCATGGATCGGTGGATCAGAAGTCCATGTCGGGCATGGCGGGCATGCCGCCGCCCTCGGTGGGCTGATCGACGATCACGGCCTCGGTGGTGAGGAAGAGCGCAGCGATCGACGCAGCGTTCTGCAGCGCAGAAAGCGTCACCTTGGCGGCGTCGACGACGCCGGCAGCGATGAGGTCCTCGTACTCACCGGTTGCCGCGTTGAGGCCGCTGGCCCCCTCGAGATCGCGCACCTTGGAGACGACCACACCGCCCTCGAGACCCGCGTTCTCCGCGATCTGCTTCACCGGACCCTCGAGCGAGCGAGCCACCAGTTTGGCGCCCGTCGCCTCATCGCCCTCGAGGCCACCAGCAGCGGCCTCCACCGCGGCCTGGGCCCGAAGAAGAGTCACGCCACCGCCAGCGACGACGCCGGACTCGATGGCTGCCTTGGTGGTGCTGACCGCATCCTCGATGCGGTGCTTCTTCTCCTTGAGCTCCACCTCGGTGGCGGCGCCGACTTTGAGCACGGCCACGCCGCCCGACAGCTTGGCGAGGCGCTCCTGGAGCTTCTCGCGGTCGTAGTCGGAGTCGGTGTTCTCGATCTCGTTCTTGATCTGCTCGATCCGACCGGCCACATCGCCCTCGTCGCCCGAACCCTCGATGATGGTGGTCTCGTCCTTGGTGACCACGATCTTGCGGGCGGTGCCGAGCAGGTCGAGGGTGGTGTTCTCGAGCTTGAGACCGACGTCTTCGCTGATGACCTGGCCGCCGGTGAGGATAGCCATGTCCTGAAGCATCGCCTTGCGACGGTCGCCGAAGCCCGGGGCCTTGACAGCGGTCGACTTGAAGGTGCCGCGGATCTTGTTGACCACGATGGTGGCGAGGGCCTCACCCTCGATGTCCTCAGCGATGATCACGAGCGGCTTGCCCGACTGCATCACCTTCTCGAGCACAGGAACCACGTCGCGAACGGCGGTGATCTTGCCCTGCACGAAGAGCAGGTATGGATCGTCGAGCACCGCTTCCTGGCGGTCGGGATCGGTGACGAAGTAGGGGCTGATGAAGCCCTTGTCGAAGCGCATGCCCTCGACGAGGTCCATCTCGAGGCCGAAGGTCTGGCTCTCCTCGACGGTGATGACGCCGTCCTTGCCGACCTTCTCGATCGCCTCGCTGATCAGCCCGCCGATCTCCTGATCGGCAGCCGAGATCGACGCGACCTGAGCGATCTGCTCCTTGGACTCGGTGACGCTGATCGCCATGCCCTCGATGGCCTCGACAGCGGCCTCGACGCCGGCCTCGATGCCCCGCTTGAGCGACATGGGGTTGGCGCCGGCAGCGACGTTGCGCATGCCCTCGCGGACCATGCTCCAGGCCAGCACCGTAGCGGTGGTGGTTCCGTCGCCCGCGACGTCGTCAGTCTTCTTGGCGACCTCCTTGACGAGCTCGGCGCCGATCTTCTCGCGCGGATCCTCGAGCTCGATCTCCTTGGCGATCGAAACACCGTCGTTGGTGATCGTGGGGGCGCCCCACTTCTTGTCGAGAACGACGTTGCGACCCTTGGGGCCGAGCGTGACGCGCACCGCGTCAGCGAGCTGGTTCATCCCCGATTCGAGGGCCCGTCGTGCGTCCTCGTCGAACGAGATCATCTTTGCCATCTGGAACAGACTCCATTGCGTTGGGCTCGGACGTCGAACCACCCCGATCCATGTGTCGCTGGGCGATGCCGCTGCGAGTGGACCGAGGCAGTTAGCACTCTCAGGGTGAGAGTGCTAACAGCAAACCAGTTCGCGACCCGAATCGCAACCTGGCGAACGGAGGAAATTCGCCATCCAACGGCGTGTTCACCTCCTCAACTGCAGACGTGGACGGAGTCAGAGGAGTCCGACCACCACGTCGCGGACGCAGCCCAGCGGATCGTCCATCGATCGCTCCACCCCGAAGTCGTCGGAGAGCGAAACGGCACGCGTCCCGGCGGGCATCTCCACCTCGTCGATGGCGCCGGCGATGACCACCACGGGGACCTCGAACTCCTGGGCGAGCTCCACCACGCCGCCCACGACCTTGCCGTCGAAGGACTCGACGTCGAGGGTTCCCTCACCGGTGACTACGAGGTCCGCTCCCTCGATCGCTTCCACGAGACCGACCTCGTCGGCCACGACCTCGAACCCCTCCACGAGCTCCGCCCCGACCGCCGCGAGGCCGCCGGCGAGACCCCCCGCCGCCCCACTGCGCGGCATCTGAGCCACCGACACCCCGTACTGCTCCTCGTACACGTCGGCCAGGCGTTCAAGCCGACGGTTGAGGAGTTCGATCTGGGCCGCCGACGCACCCTTCTGTGGCCCGAAGACCCGCGCCGCGTCGACGAAGGGGAGCCGCACGTCGCAGGCGACGACGAGATCCACCCCGCGGAACCGGGCCAGGGGCTCCATGGCCCGAATCGCTCCGAGCCCGCCGTCGGTCGTGGCGGACCCGCCGACACCCACAATCACACGTCGTGCGCCCAGCACAGCCGCTTCGGCGATCAGCTCGCCCGTCCCGAACGTCGTGGCGGTGAGGGGGTCGTTGCCCTCTGCGCCCCCGGCGAGAACCAAACCGCTCGCGCGCGCCATCTCGATGACCGCGAGGCGGTTCTTCAACCGCCACGGCGCCTCGATCGGATCCCCGAGGGGGCCTGTGACAAGGGTCGTTCGGTCGGGTCCGCCGAGGGCATCGAGGGTTCCATCGCCGCCGTCGGCCATCGGAATCGTCACCGCATCGTGGCCGTCTCGCCGCAGCGCGTCAGCGCACGCCGCTGCCACGTCGGGCGCGGTTGCCGTGCCTTTGAACTTGTCCGGACAGACGACCACCCGCATCTGACCATCCTGGCCCAGACCAGCGCGATCCGGCGAGGCGACAGCATCACGGACAGAGCGGGTTGCCCACCCGATAATGCACGTGTGTCTGTCCGTCCGATCGTCGTGGTCTCCAACCGTGGGCCCACCACGTTCGTCGACGGGCCGAACGGCCCGACACCTGGTCCGCCTGCGGGCGGTCTGGCCAGAGGTCTCCGCCCTCTCGTCGAGGAGAGCGGGGGAACCTGGGTCGCGTGCGCTGTCTCGGACGCCGACCGGGCTGCGGCGAACCTCGAACGCCCCGATCCCGACCTCGATCTCCGGCTGATCGCAGTCGACGACGACATCTACGCCGCGGCCTATGACACCGTCGCCAACAGAACGCTGTGGTTCATCCACCACGGCCTCTGGGACCTCCCCCGCCGCCCGCGGTTCGATCACACGTGGATCACGGCGTGGCGGGCCTACGAGCGTTACAACGAGTCGCTCGCGGCGGAGGTGGCGACCAGCGCTCCAGCTGATGCGGTGGTGCTCGTGCAGGACTATCACCTGGCCCTTCTGGCGACCGCTGGCCATCAGCCGCTCACCGAGCTGCGGCCCGACCTCGATCTGGTGCACTTCTCCCACACCCCGTGGTGCGGACCCGACGCGCTGGCGGTGCTCCCGACTGCCACGGCAGAGGCGTATCTCGAGGGAATGGCGAGCTTCTCGGCGTGTGGTTTCCACACGGAGCGATGGCGCAGCCGATTCGCGCAGTGCTGCCTCGAACTCGGCATCGGGGCGCCCGCGACGTTTGTGAGCCCGCTCCCACCCGACGCGGAAGGGATCGCGGCAGTCGCGTCTTCGAGCGACTGCGATGAGCGCTACACAGACCTGGACGCACTGCTCGACAGCCGACAGCTGATCGTGATGAGCGGCCGGCTTGAGCTGTCGAAGAACATCCAGCGCGGGCTCTTCGCTTTCGACGAGCTCCTCGTGCGCCGACCCGATGTCCGCGGTCAGGTGGTGCTCGCCGCCTTCGTCTACCCCTCCCGCGAAGGGATCATCGACTACCAGTCGTACCGCCAGGAATGCGAAGGGACCGCGGCGAGAATCAACGAACGCTTCGGCACCGACGAGTGGCAGCCCGTCATCTTCGACACCGACGACGATCTTCCACGTTCGGTCGCTGGGCTCCGTCGAGCAGACGTGCTCCTCATCAACCCGGTGCGTGACGGCCTGAACCTGGTCGCGTTCGAAGGGCCGTTGGTCAACGAGCGCGACGCGACGCTCGTGGTCAGCGCAGAGGCGGGGGCTGCGGCGGTCCTGGGCGCAGCGGCGAGCGTGATCAACCCATTCGACATCGATGAGACCGCCATTGCGTTGGCGAACGCACTCGATCGTTCGCCGGCGGATCGGGCAGCCGCATCGAGCGAGCTACGCGGGCTCGCCTCCGTCCGAACGATCAGCCACTGGCTCGCTGATCAGATGGCGCCTCTCGGCTGATCAGCCGGCGTCGGCGAGATCGTTACCCAGCGCGACCAGCACGTCCGGTTCGTCCCACTGGTCGATGGCGGAGGTGTCCTGGAACATCTGGAACACGTCGTTCTTGCCGTCGAGACCGAGGATTTCGGCGATCACCTGCGCCTCGAGCAAGGAACCCGGCATGTAGTGAATGCGCGTCTGTTCGAGCGCCGTACCCCGCATGTTGGTCGGGGTGGCGGTGATGTAGTTGAGCGTCTTCAGCTGGTCGGTCATCGAACCGGCCGCGCCCTTCACGGACGTCGAGTTGGCCACCTGAACCGTCACCTCGGCCGAGGGGCGCGCCTCGAAGCCCTGCACGTCCGGAACCGTCGTGGGGGTCGGCTGTTCGGCCGGATCCCCCGCCGGAGTGCTCGTGGTGGCGGCGGGAGCCTCGGTGACCGGTGCCGTCGTCGCCTCGGGCGCCGCGCTCACGTCGGGCTGGGCGAGCGGAGCAGTGACGCCGGGCTCCTGGGACTCCGCAACGGCCCCTGCGCCGACCTGGATCCCCGTGCTGTCGTCGGA
Organism: uncultured Acidimicrobiales bacterium; assembly: GCA_964443165.1. Taxonomy (GTDB): domain Bacteria; phylum Actinomycetota; class Acidimicrobiia; order Acidimicrobiales; family Poriferisodalaceae; genus JAYPWI01. The sequence continues at coordinate 2,884 of CAYUBX010000001.1, read as the reverse complement.
CGAACGCAGCAGGACGACACCGACGGCAATGGCGATGATCACCAGCAGGACACCCCGGAGGGCGGCGCGGTTGTTCGAACGGGCCATCGAATCGGTCATCGGGCGACCTCCTGATCGGCGGTGCGGCGTGCCTCATGTGCCCTGCGACGCCGATCTCGGAGACGCAGGAGACGACGGACGAGAAGCGGCTGTTCGGACAACGCGGCCTCGGACTCGATGAGCGCGTCGAGAATGTCGACGTACTCGGCCTCGGTCAGCTGAAACTGCTCGCGCACCGCTTGATCTTTGGGCGCGTCGGACAGCCACCACGACTGTTCGAACTCGAGAATTGCCCGCTCTCGTGCGGTGACTTAAGGCTGGTTTCCTTGGTCCACGGACTGTTCAACCCCTTCGGCCCGGCGCCTGAGCCCGAGGTGGGAATCGAACCCACAACCCCCGCTTTACAAGAGCGGTGCTCTGGCCGTTGAGCTACTCGGGCAGTGAGCTACCAGGGTAAACCCCAGACCTCGCCGGATTGTGGCGCCCCGTGAAGAGGATCGATCAGCCCGCGGCCAGGTCGCGCCGTCGCCGGACCTCGTACAAGGCCACCGCTGCAGCGGCCGAGACGTTGAGCGACTGCACCTGCCCACGCTGCGGGATCGAGACGACCTGCTCGCAGCGCCGATGCACGAGCTGGGAGAGGCCTCGGCCCTCTGCGCCCAGCACGAGCATGATCGGCTCGTCGGCGACGGTCATGTCGTACACCGAGTGGCGGCTTCCACCGTCGAGCCCGATCGGCCAGATACCGGCCTCGTTGGCCTGGGTGATGGCGGCGGGCAGCCCGCCCACCAGGGCGATGGGGAGGTGCTCGATCGCGCCGGCGGCCGCCTTGACGGCTGCGGGGGTGAGCCGCACGGCCCGGTGTCGGGGAAGAACGACGCCCGACGCCCCGGCGACCTCCGCACTGCGCAGCACCGCGCCGAGGTTTCCCGGATCGGTGACGCCGTCGAGCGCGACCAGGAAGGGGGCGTCTCCGCGGCGGGGTCGAAGCAGAGACTCGAGCGGCACGGGTGAGATCGGCTCGGCAGTGGCCATCACCCCCTGGTGCGATTCGGTCAGCGTCTTCTCGTCGAGGCGGCGGCGGGTGAGCTCGTGCATCTCCACCCGGCGGTCCTGACATAGGTCGGCGATCTCAGCGAGGATCGCCGACTCGTGCACGTCCTCGCTGATGAGGACCTCGCGCACCTTGCGGGTTCCGGCACGAAGAACCTCGCGCACGGCTTGTCGACCTTCGATGTGGTCGCCACCGAGCCCGTCGGGTCGCCGGCGGGACGAGCCGCTCCGTTCCGCATCTGGCGCAGGGCCACGACCCCGCGGTGGACCGCCTGATCGCTTGGGCGCAGGGGGCCGGCCGCGTCGCTGCTGACCACCGGGTCGTCCACCGCGCTGGCCGCGGGCAGGTCGGTTGTTTCGGCTGTTCACGTCAGGGTCTCCAGGAGAGCGACGGCGAGGGCCACGACGCCCTCCCCGCGGCCGAGTGAGCCGATGCCCTCGGCGCGCTTGCCGCACACGGTCACGGGACCGCCCGCCGCGTCGGACAGTCGCTGCTGCATCGCGTCCTTGTGAGAAGCGATCTTCGGTCGGTCGGTCACCACGGTGCAGTCGGCGTTGATCAGGCGGTACCCGGCGTCCTCGATCCGCGCGGCGGAGAGTCGCAGCAGCTCGATCGAATCGGCGCTGGCGAATGCCGGATCGTCATCGGGGAACATCTGGCCGATGTCGCCGAGCCCCGCTGCCGACAGCATGGCGTCCGTGACCGCGTGGGCGACCGCGTCGGCGTCGCTGTGACCCTCGAGGCCACGCTCCCCCTCGAAGACGATGCCCCCAAGCACGAGCGGTCGGTCGTCGTCGGCGTAGCGATGGGCGTCGAAGCCCTGTCCGATCCTCATGAGTCGACCCCCAGCATCGCGGCGACGAGGGTGATGTCGTGGGGGGCGGTGATCTTGTGGGCCTCGGCGAGTCCTGGCACGACCACCACGAGCCCGCCGGCCTCTTCGACGAGGCCGGCGTCGTCGGTGGCCTGCCCTCCGTCTGCGTGAACCGCCCTCAGCGACGAGGCGCGGAACGCCTGCGGTGTCTGCACGGCCACGAGCTGGGATCGGTCGACAGTCCCGTTCACCCGTCGTGCGCCGGGGACGGAGCCGCCGTCCGAGGAGCCGACAGTCTTGATGGTGTCGGCGACCGGGAGCCCAGGGACCGCTGCCTCCGCACCGGCCGCGACCGCGTCGATCACCCTCCGAAACAGCTCCACCGGCGCGCCCGGACGCGCCGCGTCATGGACCACGACAACCTCGGCGTCCTTGGGCACCCTCGCCAGTCCAGCACGGACGGAGTCGCTCCGCGTCCTTCCCCCGGGTACCACCGCGTCGGCAGCGACGCACGCCGAATCATCCGCAGTCCAGCCCTCGGGCACGACGAGAATCGCGCCGTCGCACGCCTCGGACGCCGCGGCGATCGCCCAGTCGACGACCCGGCGGTCGCCGAGGGGTTCGAACTGCTTCGGACGGCCGAATCGGTCTCCCGACCCGGCAGCCACGATCACGGCCCACGTGGTCACCGTCTCACTGTGGCACCACGGCGGCCACACGTCACGACGACATCACTCGGCCAGCGAGCTGGATGCCTCGACATGAGAGTCCGAATCGACGCCAGCGAGGGTGCCGAAGTACATGCGGCCTCGGCTGGTCGTCACCTCGGATCCGGTGCGAACGTCGACCTCGCTCCCGATGAGCGAGGCGGCGTTATTGACCACGATCATCGAACCGTCCGGCAGATATCCGACACCCTGGCCGGCCGCGATTACCCTCCACGCCGTGCAGTACGCCGACTCTCTTCGAGCCATCGA